>JAVCCT010000202.1 GCA_030765325.1 Candidatus Stygibacter frigidus
AAGATTAAATGTATTACTATCTTATTTAGCGTTCTTCCATTCGCGCTAATTCGCGGTTTTCGCGGTTAAAAAATCTTACATTACATTATCGGTGTATCCAGTACCTTCTGTGGTGGATAGTTTTTTTTATATTATCTGTAAAGTCAACCATTGCGAAGGTTTAACAACCATTCGCAAGGTTTTAGATAGGATAAGGGGGGTGGGAATACAATAAAAAAAGAGCTTCTTGCGAAGCTCTTAATTATTTTTCAGCAATTCTGGATTACTTCAAAAGTACAGCTTTACTGAGCTGAGTAACATTATCCGCCTGGAATTTAATTAAATATATTCCTGATGGCTGCTGAGCAGCATCCCAGGTAACAGAATGAGAACCGGCAGGTAATTGCTTATCAACTATTGACTCAATTTTCTGACCTTTGAGATTATATACTTCTATTGTAGTGTGAACAGCTTTCTGTAAATTGAAGCTCAGGGTAGTTTCTGGATTGAATGGATTTGGATAAACCCCAATCAGAGAGGTTTGAGAAATAATCTCATCATCGCTTTCATCTGTACTATCCAGCATAATATCCATCTCAAAATCATCAGTGATCAATACATCTTCCAGATCATAATCATCATAACCATTTTTGGAAATATGCAGATCATAAACTCCTGGATTAACGGTATAATCAGCCAGTCCCTGAGAATTAGAATTAGAATTATAAGTATGATAGAAGCTCGTAAGGTTGGTGGCACAATATTGCAAAGGATTACCATTAGAAGCAGTTATGTAAAAATCAGCCTCAAATGTAGGTGGATCATTTTTGTCTAAGGCATTTGAAAATGTAGCTATTGATTCTACTCCGTTTGTGTGCTGGCAAATCACAGCATAATACCAGGTTCCTTCATCCAGATACCACCAGGTGCTGTCAGTATAAGTAGTATCCTGCAGGTTTTCTGCTATTACTTCCCATTCGTCTGGATCGCTGACATTATCATGTTCCATCCTGAATAACTTATATCCTTCCAGTTCACGATTTCGTAGAGGACCAATATTCAAGCCATACGCTCTCAGCATTAAATTACCGGCATCCGGGTAGCCACTGATATCACTCCAGTTATTAGTCTCAAAGTCAACTGCGGAAAACTGAGTTCCAGGCTGGAATACCCAGGGTTCTCCATTTCCATCGTCCATACCTAGATCAGTCCAGTTGTTAGGAGTGCTAATCCCCACAAAGAAACCATTAGGCGCTGAAACCGGAGTGGGTAGATTATAGGTTCTCCATTGATTGTTAACATTTGTAATTAGTCCTGATTCATAGAGTATATTATTAGAATTTGGCATACCTGTACTTGTGATACCAAAGATTTTGATCTTCACTCTTGGATGAGTGTGAGTACTTGTCAAATACCATTTCACCTGGTCTATTACTGCATTATATTCATGTACTGCACCAATTACAGCTCGAGCTGCATTAAGACCAATTTCACCATCCTGATTACCATCATCATAGCGGAATTCATAAGTACTTTCACTACCTGGTGTATCCCATGAAACCTGGGTTGATAATTCAGATAATATAACAGCATTTACATTGCTGGTAGGACTGAAGTCTTCTGTTATTATAATATCATCAACTTCCAGATTAGCAATTCCTACTTCGACTTGCATTGTGTAATCAGCATAACCGTCTGCATCAATATTTACAGTATATTCCTGATTAGCAAATACTTCTGTGAATTCATAATACCCTGTGGAATCAGTAATTGTGGAATGGTTGCCATGACCTACAAGGTCAATATCTGCATCAGCAAGACCATTAACAAGATCATCTGAGCCATATACATGTCCATAGACGGTTACAGGTCCAATCAAGGTAATAGTTCCCAGATCAATATAATCCTGCTGAACATCAATATTCTGGGTATAAATATTGTGATTTGGATAGTCAATACTGATTTCATAATCTTCATTGGCATATACACTATCAATAGTAAAATTACCAAGCGAATCAGAATTAGTAGTGTAATAAGCATAACCTGTAAGGTCAATATCAGCATTAACTAATCCAGTTTCCAGATCAAGATTGCTGACTACATGTCCAGTAATATTTATAGGAGAGATCAGGGTAAGAGCACCCAGATCAATATCAGCACCCTGCACATCCACTGTAGCCATATATGAGTTGTAATTGGGGTGAGTTATCTCAATACTGTAATTTTCATTTGCATACACATCAGGGATACTAAACTGACCATTAGCATCAGTATTTGTGGTGTGAGTGGCATAACCTTCCAGCGTAACCAGGGCACCAGCCAGACCCAAATCAGGATCAGCAGAAGTATACACAAACCCTGTGATCGTTATCGGTCCAAATATTGACATAGTATCGCAATCATAATTTTCTTCCTCAATTATGATAGTATCATAATAAGGATTATAATTAGGTTTTGTGATGGATAAGTTATAAGGATTATTGCTGAAAACACCCGGGATAATAAACTGACCAGTAGCAGCGGTCTGAGCTTGATAATCGGCAAATCCTTCCAGATTTATCGTTGCTCCCTGCACCGGCTCACCATCAAGCTCTGAGATCACGGTACCGCTAATCATCACTTCCACATATTCCAGTAGATTAAAGTTCACAGTAACTGTTTCACCAGCGATTACTGTAGCTGTGGTCATATCAAAGCCATAACCATCTAGCGATGCAAAAAATGGATGATTACCTTGAGGAACATCATCTATCTGATAGGAGCCATTTGTAACAGTAAGAGCACTCATGCTCACATCCTC
>JAVCCT010000130.1 GCA_030765325.1 Candidatus Stygibacter frigidus
CTCTTACTATCAATATCTATTCTCGAAATTCTCACTTTAACTGTCTCACTAATATTTTCTTTGGTATAGTTAAGATTAGCAATTTTCATTTTACTATTTGGCAACAGACCAGTTACACCATCAGATATTCTGATAAAAGTGCCGAAATTAGCAACATTCTCTATCACGCCATCAATCACGTCTCCAACCTTGATCACATCATCTATGGTATCCCATGGATCAGGCTGCAATGCTTTTAAGGAAAGTGATACTTTTCTTTCAGCAGCACGCACTTTGAGCACCTGAACTTCCACGATGTCACCTGGGTTTAGAATATCATTGGCATTAACCACACGACGGTTTCTATCCATCTCAGAAATTGGTATCAATCCTTCTACACCTGGCTCGATTTCTACAAAAGAACCAAAAGGAAGGTTCCTTAAAACCTGACATTTTATTATTGATCCTTCTTCCAGTTCTGCAAGTACTAAATCTGTGGGGTCTGGAGTCATAGCCTTGAAACTGAGTGAAACCTTGTCTCCTTTTAAACGGATGATCTTGGCTTCTACTTCTTCACCAATATTCACCATATCAGAAGGTGATTCCACGCGTCTGTGAGCAAATTCTGATATATGCAGAAGTCCTTCCAATCCACCAATATCAATAAAAGCACCAAAATTAGTAAGTCTCACAACTTTACCTTTAATGATGTCGCCTATCTGGATTTTGGAAAGAGTCATTTCTTTCTGCTGTTTTTCACTTTCTTCCAGAATCGCTCTGCGGGAAAGCACAATATTTTTGCCATTTTCTGCAAAATCAATTACTCTGAAATCGTATTCTTTGCTAAGGTATACCTTGTAGTCAGGAACCATTTTATTACTGATTTGGCTCAATGGACAAAATGCTCTAATCCCTGATACATCTACCAGTAAACCGCCTTTGATCATACTGATAACTTTTCCGGCAACTGGAATTTTCTGTTCGTAAGCTTCCCCGAGAATATGCAGGTTTACGCCTATCAAACTGCGGGAAATACAGGTTTCTGTATCTGAATACTTTGAGATATAACCCGTTAAAGAATCGCCAACTTTGTACTTGAGTTCACCTTTTTTATCAACAAATTCACTCTTGTCAGCATAAGCATCACGCTTTCCACCTAAGGTTACAAAGATATATGAATCTGTGATATTGATAATCTCTCCAGTTACTTTATCTCCTACATGATGATCAGTGATCCCTGCCAGAGATTGTTCCAGAAGCTCATCATAGTCATCTTCTTCTGATTTTGTATCAGATTCAACTACTTCTTCTTCCTGTGATTGTAATGCTTTCTCTGTAATTGGTTCAACAGGCTCTTCGGTTTTAATCGCTTCTTCAACTACTTCTTCTTTGTCTTCAATTACTTCTTTCTCTTCAGTTACTTTCACTACTTCCTTTTCTTCCGTTTCTACCGCTTCCGGCGTAACGGCCTTCTCTTCGATAGTTAAGTCTTCTGCCTTTGGCATTTCTTCCTCTCGGATTTCGTTGTCTTTTTCCATTTAAAACACTCCCAGTTCTATATTTACCTATTATTTACGAGTTTAAGACAAAAACATTTCACCATTTATGATGTCCAGCATTTTTTATGTTTTCAGCTTTTTCTTTTCTGCTGCTGGAAAAAGCACGTTATTTAAGATCAATCGGTATCCTGGTGAATTCTTGTGCATATCAAGTACCGTCTCGGGATCTCCTATCCTGTGCTGGTAATCCTCCGGGTCATGTCCTCCATAAAAAGTGAAGGTACCTTTACCATAATTACCATGCAAATATTTCACTTCATCAGCCCCGGGTACTTCACCCAATATGATCACACTTTTCTTCACAAAACGTTTATGAAAAGAGGTGGTCTGTCCCAGGAAACCGTTCACAGCATTCGTGTGGCACTGCGTGAGCATTGTGGGTACAGGGTCATATTTTGCCGAAAAATCAAATAACTGAAAATAGTCCTGCTCCGCTCCCCGCAATTCGGCATAATCACTGGCATCTATCGAACTGAACTCATATTGATAGGGATTAGTAATGATCTGAAAGTTCTCAAATGCCAGACACTGATCAAAATTTAATTTAGATTGATAGTTAGGATAAATACCATCTCCATCAAAAACCTGATCAACTATATCAACATTTCCAGCCGCCTGAGCTACATCATAGCTATCACAAGCTGCACACATGGCAAAAAGGAATCCCCCTTTCTGCACAAAATCCTTGATCTTATCCGTTACGGCATGTTTCATTTGCCATACTTTTTTATAACCCAGCTTTGCAGCCATTTCTTCATTAGTTTTCACCTCTTCTTTATACCAGGGTGCATTACGATAACTGGCATAGAATTTGCCGAATTGCCCGGTAAAATCTTCATGATGAAGATGCAGCCAGTCATACTCGCCAAGCTTACCGGTAAGTACGTCTTCGTCCCAAAGTGTTTCATAATCTATCTGGGCATAAGTAAGAGCAAGGGTAACTGCATCATCCCAGGGCTCTTCACTGGGTGGTACATATACTGCTATTTTAGGCTCTTTTTCCAGCATAACCACATCCATGTTTGATGCCTGGATTTCTGCCATGATCTGAACCTCATCAGCGGCATTTACAGTTTCATAGGTTACGCCCCGAATATTGCATAAACTCTGGATATTATATGATTCAGGAAATAGCCAGGATCCTCCCCTGTAATTCAAAAGCCACTTCACGGCAATATCTTCCTTGAGTGCTGCAAAGGCAATTCCATACGCCTTAAGGTGATTGCTCTGACTGTTGTCCATCGGTATCAGAATTGATCCATAACTACTAAAAAATGTGAATATTAACAGCGTTATTATTATAATTGTTTTGTATCTCATATTAACCTCTTAAACAAAATTACTCAGTATCTCATTACTGATAAAATATCCCTCTGGCAGCAAACGGATATTACCATCATGCTGTTCCAGTAATTTCAGCTCTTGATATTTGACAAGTATTTCACGATATTTTGTAAGAAAATCAATCTTGAATTTTTTATTGAAATCTGCAAGATTGAGTCCTTTAGTTGTTCTTAACGCCAGAATAATGTATTCTTTTTCGCGTATTACTTCACCTATATCCTCACGATTATTAAAATATTTCGAAGCTTTGATAGCCTGCTGCCATTGATCATAACTGGCGGGATTTTGATATCTGAAACTTGAAACATAGCCAGCAGCGGAAGGACCACTACCCAGATATTTTCTGTGAGTCCAGTAAGCCATATTATGTCTTGATTCCTTGTCTCCCCTGCAGAAACTACTCAATTCATAATGCCGCCAACCCTTTGATAATAGCATTGATCTTATCATATAGTACATATCACTCACTGTCTCATCTGATGGTAATTTATTTTTATATCCTGCCAGAGCGCAATCATCTGCCAAGGATAAGCAATATGTTGAAATATGCTCTGGAGATAGACTCAAATACTGGTTTAAAGAATATTCTACATCTTCTAATTTCTGCCCCGGTAATCCATATATCAGGTCAAAGGAAATATTCTTAATTTCATTATTCTGTAAAAGCCGTATTGCCTCTTTGCTTTCCGCAACATTGTGCCTTCTACCCAGGAACTCCAGTTCATTATCTTTCATGCTCTGCAATCCAATACTCACTCTATTAATTCCCAGCTTTTTCCAGTTCAGCACTTTGGATTCAGAAATATCTCCTGGATTAGCTTCCAGTGTTATTTCACAATTATTTTGTCGTGGAATTTGCCTGATAATAGTCTCTAATTGCTTATGTTCAAGAAGTGATGGTGTACCTCCACCCAGATAAATTGTCTCACAATCAAGTTCATAATGCTTTTTATAATAATCTAATTCAATTAATAATGTTTTGATAAATGATGCTTGTTCATCAGCTTCCGGCACTTTGCTGTAAAAGCTGCAATACCCGCACTTGCTTTTGCAAAATGGAATATGTATATATAGATGCCTGATCTGTTCCGTCTCTTGTGCCACTCGCTTACTTAATGATCTTCATGAATCGTTCCCAACGTATTTCTTTGGGTCTTTCCTGATAGTAGTATTTTATATTTTTTATGGGTTCCTTTCCTGATGAAAAAAAGATGATAAATGGAGAACCGGTTATTGCTCGCCTGTCCAGAAAACCCCAAAATCGGCTATCTGAACTTAAATCTCGATTATCTCCCATCACAAAATAACAGTCTTTGGGAACCACAACAGGCCCAAAATTATCTCGCTCTCCCTTTATTATCCCATCATAATCACCAAAATTAATGTCATTGACTTCTCCCTGATTATCCCAGGTTATGGGCATATTGTTAAACCCATGAGGATCCACGTATTGCTCATAATTATGATGAAATAGCTTGTCATTTAAATACACCCTTCGGTCCTTTATCTCTACCTTATCTCCAGGCAAACCTATCACCCGCTTCACAAAATACTTCTTCTGATACCATTTAAAGAAATCTTTCGTCTTATCCCAGTAAATTGGCCCCACTAAGCGTATATAATCTTCCGGGGGTTGGGGATATTGAGGGTCTTCCTGATTGTAAAACATCACGATATCTTCCCGCTTAGGCTCTGTAAAAAAATATTTTAACCTGTTACCAACCAGATAGTCTCCTACCAGCAATGTGCTTTCCATGGAAGGGGAAGGGATCATGAAATTTTGAAATATATATGCTTTAATTGGAAATGCAACCACAAATGCAAATAATATTGCATCCACGTAACTATGAAACTGAGTCTTTTTTCTTAATATTTTCTTTTTTTTCTTTTTCATATCAATTTTATCCTGCTTTCTATCTTCAACTCAAATGAATCACCCATTCTGTCAAGATTTATATGATAATCAGGTTATCTTTGCTTTCTCTCTATTTATTAAACTTTATTCAAGATATTAGTTACATATAAAAAAATAGAGAGCTTCAAGAAGGCGGCGACCTACTCTCCCAATCCGTCGCCAGACCAGTACCATCGGCGCAGGTGAACTTAACTACTGTGTTCGAGATGGGAACAGGTGTAACCTCACCGCAAG
>JAVCCT010000347.1 GCA_030765325.1 Candidatus Stygibacter frigidus
ATCACCTAACATTATTTCCAAAGTTGAGGGATTAATATTGGCAAAAGCGTAATTGATGTGAGTGATTTTCTCGGCTGGAATATCCGGAACATGATAATCTCGCACATAAACACCCCAGGAAACAAAATACCCTATTATCCGTTTATCCATATCACCAAAAATACAAAATATCATACTCAATAAAATAAATAATATTAATTTTTTCATCTTTATACTCCAACAATTTGATTATTCGCTATATTTCATATCTCAGAATCTCACGTAGTATTTGATCATGGGGCAGGATCAATCTACCCTTTGATTCAACAGTCTCTCCTCGAAATATATTCTGCTGCTAAGTGCACGTGCACCGCCGGATATTTCCAGGTAGGGGGCAGATAACTATCGCCACTAACTAATCCCTGAAACGAAAATACCTAAGGTGTATATATAGATAGCTGCTGATAACTGCACGTAGTTCTCGCCCCACCTCCGAAGTATCGGCAGCGGGCAAGTCATATTTATCCTGTGATTTAGATCTATGATTTAATTATTCCCATTCAATTGTTGCAGGGGGTTTGGAAGTGATATCGTAAAATAGATCAGCTACAAAATCCATTTTTTTTACTTCCCAGACAAGTTCCTGCAGAAATTCGAAATCCATCTCATAAAAATCGGCTGTCATGGCATCAATGGATGTCACGGGACGCATCACATAGATCTGTCTACCCTCTTTATCAAATAGAGGTAATTGCACTACCGGCATTTGCCAGATTTCTTTTATGTGCTTCACTCTTTGCATCAGAAGATGATCAACCTGCCTGATTTGGTCACAGGAATTTTTACTCAGGCTGTGTTTTTTCAGACCGTATTTTTCATTTTGCCCTGAAATCGCAAATAAAGCTCTATTTACTGAGTTCAGGCTGCTTATAGCCTTCCGGGCTGCAATTCTTAATTCCTGCCAGTTATGGGTGCTATTTGAACGGTAGGAAAACAATACCGGGTGATTATAGGTTCTTCCGTCACCCATCACTCCCACGCTGCGTACCGGAAGTATTTCTCCCTGAAGTAAGGAATTATTAAATAATTCCTTCAATTTCGCCTTTTCTGCATTATCAACTGGTATCTGAGGTTTGGCATCAGAAGTTAATATCCTGATTGCCAGCCCAGGACCAGGGAAGGGATGCCGGTTCACTAATTCTGGTGGGATACCAAGCTCGATACCCAGTGCTCGAACTTCATCTTTATATAGGTCTCTTATCGGCTCAATAATTTTCCCTTCTGCCAGTAGCTTCTCAATTTCTGCAACCCTGTTATGGTGTGTCTTTATCTTAGCAGATTTTGCAGAATCACCACTTTCAATTGTGTCAGGATATATCGTTCCCTGCACAAGTAAAATATTATCTTTCTTAAATTTAGAAATAGCCTCATCAGCGATTTCTACAAATAATCTGCCAATGATCAACCGTTTTTCTTCTGGATCATATACATCTTTCAATTCAGAGAGATATTTATCCTCTGCATCTATCAATTCCATGTTATTGTAACCTAATTCATGCAAATGATTTATGATATTTGCTGATTCCTGATAACGCATAAAGCCTGTGTCAATATGAATGGCGAATACTCGATCAGACCCTACTGCTGCCAGGCATAATTCCATGGCTACCAGTGAATCCACTCCACCCGATAATAATATCAATAAATCCTTATCTCCAGCTTGTTTACGTACCGTTTCTATTAATTCATTCTTGAAATTGTCTACTTTCCAGTCCCTGCTGTCTGTGCAGATATTCAGGAAATTATCCAGTATTTTGCTTCCAAATTCAGTGTGAGAAACTTCCGGATGAAATTGCACTCCAAAAATCTTGTTATCAGCGGATCTATATGCTGCAATAGGTACCTGATCAGTGGAGGCAACTATCTCATAACCATCTGGCATCTCTACCACATGATCACCATGACTCATCCATACTCTTTGCCTGAGTGCTGTATCAGCCAAAATCCCTGAATCATTGATACAGTCTATTTCTGTATAGCCATATTCTTTATTTCTGCCACTTGCTATTTTACCACCCAATTTATGCGCTATCAATTGATGACCATAGCAAATACCAAGAAGTGGAACTGGACTATCTTCTATTGACCACTTAATCTTATAGGCATCACCTGCATTAACAGTTTGAGGACCTCCAGAAAATATGATCCCAATTATATTTGGCTTAAATTCAAAATCTTCTGGTTGATATATTTCGCTGAATATCCCCAGATTACGTATTCTACGTGCAATAAGGTGAGTATATTGTCCCCCAAAATCTATAATCGCTATTTCTTTTTGCATTATCTGTATTTTCCTATCAACTATATTATTTCCTGCATATCTTAGCCAGAACTTCACCATATACCCGATGCTCTGCTTCAAGTCCACGTATCTCTACTTCTTCCAGGGTATTAGCCTCCATCAGATTAACTCTTTCTTGAGCTATTATTCTGCCGGTGTCCAAACCATTATCTACATAATGAATAGTGATCATAGTCTCTGGTAATTTGTTCTTCCAGGCCCATTCATATCCATGCAAACCCTGATGCTGCGTAGTATCTGCTGGATGGATATTGATTATCCGCTCAGGAAAGGATGTCACTATATTTGAAGGTATTATCAGCATGTAGCCAGCAAGAATGATATAATCAGGATCAAGCTCTACTAACCATTCTTTAAGTTCAGCATTATAATGCTTTCGCTTTTTTCCCTTAGATGCGATCACTTTCACCGGAAAACCCAGCCTTTTAGCAATTTCCAATCCAGGAGCTTCTGCTTTATTACTGAATACACCAATTATTTCAGCACACGATCCAAGTTCACCTGAAATGGTATTTTTTAAAAGAGCTTCCATATTGGAACCTCGTCCGGATATCATGATCAGCAGTCTTTTCTTTTCCATATTTTACTGATTCCTGGTTCCAATATCCTTGCGGTAATACATATCCTTAAAATGCACCTTTGAAACTAAATTATACACTTTCTTAATTGCAGTATTCAGGTCTTCCC
>JAVCCT010000208.1 GCA_030765325.1 Candidatus Stygibacter frigidus
CGTGTTTCGCGGTTCAGAAGAAGAGTTTATCAACCGCTAAAGGCGCGAAATGACGCGAAAGAAGAGAAGAAGATGAATTATATTGTTAATAGGATAGGTATTTGTTTTTATTTTCTTTCTTACATTTTTTCGCGTAGTTTAGCGTGTTTCGCGGTTCAGAAGAAGAATTTATCAACCGCTAAAGGCGCGAAATGACGCGAAAGAAGAGAAGAAGATGAATTATATTGTTAATAGTATAGGTAATTGTTTTACTTTTCTTTCTTACATTTTTTCGCGTAATTTAGCGTGTTTCGCGGTTCAGAAGAAGAGTTTATCAACCGCTAAAGGCGCGAAAAGGCGCGAAAGAAGAGAAGAGGATGAATTATATTGTTAATAGTATAGTTAATTATTTTTCTTTTCTTTCTTACATTTTTTCGCGTAATTTAGCGTGTTTCGCGGTTAAAAAATCTTCACATTTCATTGAATTTTCCCTTTTTGTCAGCCTTGGCTAATTCAATTTTCAATTATTTTTTCCATCTCTTAATTAATCCTGAAAATATCCCAAATCCTGTTAATCCTGATTCAGAAGATTTTCTTGTTAATCCTGATCAGACAATCTCTGTTTATTCAGTGCTTTCAATGGTCGATATCTCTTAGAATTTCAGTTAATTTCCGGTGTAGGTCTGGCAATTCCTTTTTACTTGTATTGAATAATATATCCAGGTCAACTACAAAATATCCATGAATAACGATATTTCTAATAGCTGTCAGCTTATGCCAGGGAATTAATTTTGTATTGTGTTTGATTTCCTCAGATAATTTAGATGCAGCTTCTCCAATAATCTCGTATTTTCTTTCTACTGCACTGGCTAATAAGTCATTAAATCTAAAAGTCTCGATATCTGTATCTCCAATATACTCCCAGATTTTCTCAATTGCCAGAATCATATCCTCAATCAAGAGTATATCACCCCGTTTCTTCATATAATATCTCCAAATCATTTTCAATGACTTTTCTAAATGAATCGCGCAAGTGATCGGCAGGTATAGCATCGATTTCTTTCTTAAAATAATCTCGTAATTGCACTATAATATCATAAAATTCAAAATAGGTTATCCCTGGTTTCAATTTATATAGCAGGTCAATATCGCTACCCTGCTCTTCCTCTCCCCTTGCAAGGGAGCCAAATATAGCCAGATACGTAATACCCGCTTTAAGACAAAGTTGTTTTAATTCTGCATCATTACGATATTCTGACACAATATCTGTCATTTTGCTCTCCTATATTTTCTCTCTAAACAAAAGTTTCATTGATTGATCACTTTGTAAAGAATTAATAAATCTAACATCGCTAAGCAGGAATCTCTAACGATCTGTTAACTGGCTGATGTTAAGCATCACATCATAAATATCTGTTACTTTTAACTTGTTCTTTTAAATTCTATCTGCGTTGTTCATCGCTTCAATATCAACGGATATTGAAGCTCTTCACGCCTTGATATAATTCAAAAATCCCTGCGTTAAAATGCGACACATATTTATGACGCAATGCTTATAACCCAAACTAACAAAATCAGACCAGGGATGGTCTGGTTACGCAGCATAAATCTATGGCTCAGGCAATTTATTCATCCGCATCTACACCCCACCTGCGAGTACACCAGCGGTGCACATCTGCTTTACAATAGTTCGTTTTGTTCGTTGCTTAATAAATCTTCACATTACATTATCCGTGTTAATCCGTGCAATCTGTGGCTAAAATTCTTAATAAAATCAGACCAGGGATGGTCTGGATACGCAGGAAATATCAAAATAGATTGCGGGTATAGAGACTGTGGTAATAATTTTTCTGCTCCATAAGTTCCTGATGAGAGCCAGATTCGATGAGACTTCCGCTGCGGAGTACATAGATGCAATTAGCATTGCGAACCGTGCTTAACCTGTGGGCAATAATGATCGTAGTGCGGTCTTTTGCCAGTTCTTCCATGGCATTCTGGATATGTTCTTCTGATTCTGAATCCAGTGAGGAAGTGGCTTCATCAAATATCAGGATAGGCGGATTTTTTAGAAATGCCCTGGCAATAGAAATTCTCTGTTTCTGTCCCCCAGAAAGTTTCACTCCGCGTTCACCCACCAATGTTTCAAATTTATCCGGTAAACTATCAATAAAATCATAGATATTCGCTTTTCGGGCAGCATCCATCAATTCCTCATCACTTGCCAGTGAATTGCCATAAAGAATATTATCCTTGATAGTGGTGTCAAAGAGGAAAATATTCTGCTGCACAATACCGATATTTTCTCGCAGCGATCTTTGCTTAATATCCATCACATTTGTCCCGTCTATCGTGATACTGCCTTCCTGTATCTCATAAAACCGCGGAATCAATGATACTAAAGTACTCTTGCCTGCCCCCGATTCTCCTACCAATGCCACCGTCTTACCTGCCGGAATATTCAAATCAATATTTTTTAATATCCAGTCAGTTGTGTTATTATATTTAAAAGAAAGCTGCCTGAGCTGCACTGCTCCTTTGGGATTTTTTAAGGCAATAGCATTAGGATTATCTTTGATCTCGGGTTCAATATCCATGATCTCAATAAAACGCTCAAAAGCTGCTGAACCCTGCTGAAACTGTTCCACGAAATTAACTAATCGGTTGATAGGATTGAGAATAAAATTTATATACAGCGTAAATGCCAGCAGGTCAGCTACATCAAGTTTCCCCTGAAAAAGCAGCCAGCAACCAGCACCTATCACAAACAGATAATAAAAATCAGTAAGAAATGACATCCCGCCATGAAAAATCGCCATCAATTTATACATAGTCTCTTTTGCTACACGGAAATTATCATTTACTGTAGTGAATTTATCGATTTCCATATTTTCATTTGCATACGATTTCACCACGCGAATACCCTGCACAGAGTTTTCCACACTGGAATTGATATCCGCTATCCGTTTACGCACAGTCCTGAATCCGCTACGCATTTTTCTGCCATAAGTAAGTCCCCAGATAACTAAAAGCGGGACAGGTATCAAGGCAAAAAATGCCAGCGTGGAATTAAACTGGAACATGGCAAAAAATGAACCAATAATGATCAACACTGAGATTAGCAGGTCTTCTGGCGCATGATGCGCCACCTCGGATATCATATTAAGGTCATTAGAGATACGTGACATAATATGACCCGTTTTGGTGTTATCAAAATAGGTGAATGAAAGCTTCTGGATATGACTAAAGA
>JAVCCT010000315.1 GCA_030765325.1 Candidatus Stygibacter frigidus
AGACAGTATCCATGATCTGGTATTTTTGACAGAAATCTCTAAAACAGGGGTACAGATAATTTAAGATATTTTCAGGATTATCAAGAAAATCTTCTGAATCAGGATTAACAGGATTGGGGATATTTTCAGGATTAAGAAAAGAAAGTATGAGATGAAAATAATCATGTTAAATTTCTTTAATCATGATAATCCTGATTCAGACGATAGAAGGAGTGAAATATGGAGCCTAATGATCTAACATATCAGGTTATCGGATGTGCAATGGAGGTTCATAAAGTTTTAGGTGGTGGGTTTCAGGAAGTGATTTATCAGAGATGCCTGGCAATAGAGCTTGAAAAGGCAGGGATTCTTTATGCCCGGGAAGTGGAGCAGGATATTTTTTATAAAGAAATCAATGTTGGAAGTCGAAGAGCTGATTTTATTATTGATGGAAAACTGGTAGTAGAATTGAAGGCATTATTGATGTTGGAAAATGTTCATATTGCCCAGGCAAAGAATTATTTGACTGCTTACCAACTGGAAACTGGATTATTGATAAATTTTGGTGGACAGAGTTTGGATTATAAGAGAATATATGTCTGAATCAGGATTTACGGGATTTGGGATATTTTCAGGATTATCAAGAAAATCTTCTGAATCAGAATTTACGGGATTTGGGATATTATCAGGATTAAGAAAAGAAAATATGGACAGGGGATAATCATGTTAAATGTTTTCAATCCTGTAAATCCTGATTCAGAAGATTAATTACGAGGAGCGAATATGCGTTGGATATTAGTGGTATTATTGTTATTATCAGGGATATTATCTGCTGCGACTAAGGCAGAGATCAAAAGCGATACGCGTTATCTTTGTGGAGAAGGCAGGGGGAATGATCTGGAAGCTGCTGACCGGCAGGCGATTAGTGATCTGTTGAGCCAGATTTCTGTAAAGGTGGAGAGCAGTTTCAGAAATGAGATCGGGGAAACTAATGGGGTCGTCAATGAAGAGTGTGAATTGCAGGTGAAGACCTATTCCAGTGCGAAGCTATATTGTGCTGAGCGGTTGGTAGATGAGGAAAGCTGTGCACCGGAAGTTTATGTGCTGCGTTATATTTTGCGAGATCAATTGAATAATATATTTCGGGAGCGGAAATCGCGGGTAAATTCTTTAATAGTGGAAGGTGAATTGGCAGAAGAAAGTGGCAATATCGCAGATGCGCTGCGGAATTATTACTGGGCTTATGCACTATTGCCCAGCATACCTGGTTATCAGGGTTTAACCTATTATTTTGGCGAGCGGGGCGAGAGCAGCACCTATACAGGACTGGAAAATAAGCTAAACAAAATTCTGAGTGAGATAAGCTTTTCTGTAATAGATAAGCGTACTGAGCCGGAGAGCAATTTTACCGATATAATAGTGAAAGCGGAGTATAAAGGCAATCCAGCCTGTGGGTTATTAGTATATTATAATGATGGTCATGCTGAGACGCCTGCGGCAAAGTGGAGCACAGGAACAGGGAAGCTGAGACTGGGAAAAGATATAGCAGAAACGAGTAGTGAGATTCAGTTGTATATAGATTATTCATATCGCAGGCATGCCTTTGATGGAGATGTGATAAGTGCTATTGATGAACTGGATCATAAGAAATTGCCGGCAGCAGCAAAAAGGCTTGATCTGGGAAAAGAGCCGGCTAAGAAATTAGATAAATATGAAATTTCAGTGAATAACAGCATGAATTGCCCGGAAGAGTTATTTGGCAATATCCGAAATTCATTAGATGAAGTGGCTGCTTTAATCAAAGTGAAGGATTTTGGCAGAGCGCGGAAATATTTCACAGCAAAAGGTTATCAGGATTTTAATAAGCTGATAGATTATGGCAATGGTGAAATATTGGAGCAGAAATTAGATGTTAAACTTGTAGAGATAAATGGTTTGTATGAGCTGCGCAGTTTACCAATGTCATTTTCATTTAAAGGGCATAATGAACCTTTTACTGAGCGAGTAAATTTGCTTTATGATCAAGCGAACAAGATCGAGAAATTAACTTTTGCTTTAAGCGATGCTGCTATTAATGATATATGCGACAGACAGAATTTTAGTGAGGATGACAGGGGTGAGATAATTCATTTTATGGAATTATATAAGACAGCATACTGCCTGAAGGATATTTCCTTTTTAGAAAATGTGTTTACAGAAGATGCTCTCATTATTGTGGGAAATGTGATTGAGAAAGACCCAGATTATAATGCAGAAGGTATGCTGGATCAGCTTGGGGGTGAAAAAGTGAACTATATAAGGCAGAGTAAAGGTGAATTTATCGATAGACTATCTAAGCAGTTCAGTGAAAAAGAGTTTATCAATTTGCATTTTACAGAAACAAATCTGAAAAGACTAAGTAAAAGCGACGATAATATTTATGGAATACAGATAGCACAGTATTATTATTCCAGTGATTATGCTGATCATGGTTATCTGTTTCTCTCATTTAATCTCAATGACCCGGATAAACCTCGGATAACAGTGCGTTCCTGGCAGCCGGAGAAATTTGATGATGGTACTATAGTGGGATTAGGCGATTTTCGATTTTGAACACTGATTGGACGGATTTACACGGATAATGTAATGTAAGATATTTTTAACCGCTAAAGTCGCGAAATGACGCTAAAGAATGTGATGTAAGAATTTTCACCACAGAGAGCATAAAGGGATGTAATGTAAGATTATTTACTAATATTTCCGACTTGTCGTAATTGTCATAAATACAATAACTTATATTCTTAATGCGGAATTCCCTATGTTCTATAACTGA
>JAVCCT010000247.1 GCA_030765325.1 Candidatus Stygibacter frigidus
AACAGATATTTATGATGTAATGCTTACCCTTTACATTTAACCACTAACCAGATAAAATCATTGAAATAGTTAAATCACTAAAATGGAAAATAGCATGGTCCGCTATCTGTTTATTTATCAGTTAACTATAGAATACGGAGGATTTCGCATCAAGGATATAAGTGATTGTATTTCTTCCAGTTATGACAAGTCGGAAATATCAGGTTTAATAACAATTTATTAGATGCTTATACTTTTTACCTTAAAACCTTTAACATATCACATTTATGAGTATAACTTTCATCGCTGAGTATTTAAGAGTTTATATCATCAGCAAATTTACTTGACATGAAGTAAAGGGTCATAAATTTAACAATTCCGGGCAGCAAATGGTGCTGTTTCAGCTAAGGATGATAGAAGTTATTACCAGGCTGATGATTAGGATAAAATTATGCTGGAGGCTGTGATATGTATCTTAGAGCCAGGCAGGCAAGTGAACAGAGACTTGAACTATAAATATAAAACCGTCTAATAATGGAGTAGATTTTGCAATTAATTTATAATCCCGTATTTTTGGAACATGACACTGGCATGTATCCTGAGAACAAAAAGAGATTAAGCACTCTGGCTGATCTGCCGGAACAGGAAATTATTAATGGTGAAGAATACCTCAAGCTGGTTCACACTCCCGAATATATTGAGCATATCAGGCAAGCTTGTGCCAAAGGTGGTTATCTGGATATAGACACAATAGTATCTCCAGAGAGCTTCAAAGCTGCCACTTACGCTGTGGGCGCAACTATCATGGCATCGCATAGTAATGATTTTGCCCTCACACGTCCTCCAGGACACCATGCACATCCTGACAGGTCGAGTGGATTTTGCCTGTTTAATAATATTGCCATCGCTGTTCAGAATCTGGTGAATGAAGGGAAAAGGGTATTAATATTCGATTTTGACGGTCACTTTGGTGATGGCACCTGTGACATTTTCTATAATTCAGATCAAGTAATGTTCTGGTCAATCCACCAGTTTCCCGCATTTCCTGGTGGTGGTGATGCTGATGAAATTGGCGAAGGTGCAGGAAAGGGTTACACGATCAATGTCCCCCTGCCGGCTAATAGTGGAGATGAGATATTTATGGATGCCATAGAAACCTTCCTTCCTGTTGCCAAAGAATTTAATCCTGATGTGGTTGCCCTTTCGGCAGGATTTGATTCTCATCAATATGATATGCTCACAGACCTCCGCATCAGCGCTAATGCCTATCACAAAATAGGCAGGATTATGGCTGCTAATTTTGATAATGTCTTTGCATCCCTCGAAGGTGGCTATAATATTAAAGTTTTCTCAGACTGCCTGTTTAATTTCATTGACGGGATAAATGATCGCCCCATGCGTTATAAAGAAAGAGAAACTGACTCCATGATCCAGGTGTATTATGAATATGAAGGGAGAAAAAGCCTGGTTCTTCAATCGCTGAGAAAATACTGGAAATCAATTTAAAAAAAAATATATTAAGGAGATGAGATGATTACAAAAAAGTTAAGTAAACTATTTAACCCGAAAGTGATTGCTATCATCGGTGCTTCTGCCAGAGAAGGTACGGTTGGTCATTCTTTGATGAAGAACATCATTGGCTCAGGATATGATGGGATTGTGTATCCCATTAATCCCAAAAGAACCAATATTCTAGGCGTGAAAACCTATAAAACCCTCTCTGATATCCCAGATCAGGTTGACCTGGCTGTTATCGCGGTGGGTGCAAAATTCGTTCCTGATATCGTAGTAGATTGCGGTATTAACGGCGTTTCTGGTATTGTGCTGATCTCTGCCGGCTTCGCTGAAATTCCAGGTGACGAAGGAAAAATACTTTTAGCTCAAATTGCTGAAACTATTAAGAAATATAACATGCGCATGATAGGTCCTAATTGCCTTGGATTTATAAAGCCTTCTATCAAGCTGAATGCCAGTTTTGCAAACCGTATGGCTCTGCCAGGCAAAATTGCTTTTATCTCTCAAAGTGGTGCCCTGTGTACTGCTATCCTGGATTGGTCAGTAAAGCAAAATGTTGGATTCAGTCATTTTGTCTCCATTGGTTCAGCTATTGATGTCAGCTTTCATGATCTCATAGATTATTTTGGCAGCGATTCTCAAACAACCAGCATCGTTATCTATATGGAATCACTTACTGATGCTCGCAGTTTCCTGAGTGCTGCCCGTGCTTTTGCCAGAAATAAACCTATTATTGTGCTGAAAGCAGGAAAAAGCACCGAAGGTGCTGCCGCTGCCATGTCTCATACTGGCAGTCTGGCTGGAAATGATTTCGTATTTGACGCTGCCTTCAAACGTGCCGGTGTCATCAGAGTTGATACTATTGATGAGTTATTCCATATCGCCCAGTCACTTTCTATGCAGGATAAACCTACCGGAAAGAGAATAGCAATTGTAACTAATGCTGGTGGACCTGGCGTTATTGCCACTGATACGCTGATAGAAAAAGGTGGAAATCTGGCTCAACTTAGTGATGAAACTATGGCAGAACTTAATGAAAAGCTCTCTCCAAACTGGAGCAAGGGTAACCCTGTTGACGTTATTGGTGATGCACGTCCTATGGATTATCAGATTGCTGTAGATGCCTGCCTGAGAGATAATAATGTTGATGGGGTTCTGGTTATCCTTACTCCTCAATCCATGACTGATCCTTCTGAAACTGCCCGTATGGTTGCCCAGGCTAGTAAGAAATATAAGAAAACCCTGCTGGCATCATGGATGGGTGCTGATGACGTTAGTGAAGGTAGAGAAATTCTGGAAAGTTATAATATCCCCTGCTATGACGTACCGGAAGACGCTATCCAGTGTTTTATGTATATGAGTGATTATTCCCGCAACCTCAAAACTCTCTATGAAACACCTGATGGAATTCCCAGTAAATTTTATCCCAAAGTGGAAGAAAGCCGTAAGTTGATAAATGATGTTCTGGCGGATAATAGATCGGTGATGACTGAATATGAAGCAAAACAGCTCCTCGATAATTATCAGATAGCTGTTGTTAAAAATGGTCTGGCTACCTCTGAAAAAGAAGCTATCAAGATTTCAGAAGAAATTGGGTATCCTCTGGTTATGAAGATTGCCTCTCCCGATATTCTGCATAAAACAGATGTCGGTGGAGTTATCCTCAATATCATGAATAAAGAAGAAGCGAAAGCTTCATATAATAAGATCATGGATTCTGTAAAAGTGAAAAAACCAGATGCTGATATCCGAGGGATATTCGTCGAGCAGATGTCAAAACGTAAATATGAATTGATTATAGGCTGTAAAAAAGACCCTATCTTTGGACCCACAATTGTCTTCGGTATGGGCGGGGTTTCTGTGGAGATATTCAAAGATACCACTGTAGGATTGCCTCCTCTGAATATGGCTCTGGCTATGCGCCTGATTGAAGATACTAAAATATATAAACTGATCAAAGGCTATCGCGGTATGCCTGGGGCAGATATCCCTGCTATCCAGTTCCTGCTTTATAAATTTGCCTATCTACTCATAAATCTGCCGCAGATCAAAGAAATCGATATCAACCCCTATGGCGTTGATGAACGCGGTGGCATTGTACTGGATGCCAAAGTTATCCTGGATGGCAATGTGGAAATTGACCCTAAAAATCCTTATAAACACCTCGTGATATCACCTTATCCTTCTCATTATGTTAAAGATATCAAACTCGAATCAGGATTGCCTGTTACTCTCAGACCTATCAGACCGGAAGACGAATTTATGGAAAAAGAAATGTTCTCTAATTTCTCTGAAAGAACCCAGAGATTCCGCTTCTTCCAATTGATTAAGGACATCTCTCACGAGGCTCTCACCAGATATACTCAAATTGATTATGATCGCGAAATCGCCATCATCGCCGAAGTTCCTGATGAAGGACGTAAAAAAATGGCTGGTGTAGCTCGCTTGATTGCTGATCAATATAATGAAACTGCTGAATACGCTATCGTCATAGCTGACCCTTGGCACAGTCAGGGACTTGGTAATAAACTTACCGATTACATCCTCAAAATCGCCAAAGATCACGGAATTAAAACTGTCTATGCCAGTATCCTGGCAGTTAACCACATCATGCTGCACATGTTCAAAACCCGCGGTTTCAAACTGACAAAAGTTGAAGATGGATACTACGCTGAAATTGAAACTGATAAAATCCTGCTCAAAGAAAAAGTGTAGTTTAAACTAAAAAAGCATAGATTTATTATATGAAGGTCAATCCAGATATCTGGATTGACCTTCTTTGCAATTGGTTTTTATTTTCTGGGAACAGGGAGCTCCTGCTCCTCGATTCTGCATTCTACTCCAGGATTCTTCTCACTTCCTGATAAAGAAAACCTACGAGCGGAAGCTCGTAGTTCCCAGAGTGAAAAAAGACAAGTAATCCACCTGCCCGAAGAATTTATTAACACATTACGTCTTTTATCTTGACCAGTTAACTGCATTTCAACTTTCATATTTTCAGCTTTGGGGTGATTTTCGTTTAGTAGCTAAAGCTATGATTTGATTCACCTAACAGTTTTTAAGATAAAATTGAATCGCTGAGTTTAGGTAATATAGAGGATAAAAATGTTAAATAGAAATTTTATTATTATATTAACACTAATGATTTTATTATTGATTTCATCTGAAGGAATCGCAAGAGGAGAACAAATGATAAGCCAAAAAGAATTGATTGAAGAAGTTGAAAGCAGTCTAAGAGCAGAGTATTATGTTAATGGTGATAGTCTTATATCTATAATGGACAAAATGAAAGAACTAAAAATCCCCGGATTAAGCTTAGCCGTAATAGATAATTTTGAGGTTGTATGGGCTAAAGGATACGGAATCGCAGATATAGAAACTAACAAAGAAGTTGATGTTAATACTATATTTCAAGCTGCTTCTATTAGTAAGCCTTTTACAGCTTATGCCGCAATGAAGCTTGTTCAAGAAAACAAAGTAGAATTGAATAAGGATATTAATACATATTTGAAAACGTGGAAATTATTAGATAATAACTTTACTGAAACTAAGAAAGTTACCTTTAAAAATTTACTTTCCCATAATGCTGGGACGAATATACACGGATTCCCAGGTTATAAACCTTATGATACTCTTCCCACTCTTGATCAAATACTTAATGGGGTATCACCAGCAAATACGAATAAAGTGATTGTTGATATAGAACCTGAAACAGTCAATAGATATTCAGGTGGTGGTTATATAGTAGTTCAAAAAGCATTAATTGATATTACAGGAAAACCGTTTGAAGAGTTTATGCAAAATCAAGTACTGAAACCCTTAGAATTGCAAAATAGCTTTTTTTCTCCTAAAGCATTAACAGAAGAGCAAAAATTAAATGCTACTGCTGGTCACTATTCCGATGGAAGTAAGGTTATAGGAGATAGACATATTTATCCCGAAATGGCTGCTGCTGGGTTATGGACAACCGCAGAAGATTTAGCAAAATTTGCAGTTGAAATTCAAAAAGCGTTAAAAAGTGATTCCGGGAAAATCCTTTCAAAACAATATACTCAAATGATGATGACCCCTGTATTAAATGGAGAATACAATATCGGATTCGGTAACGAAGAATATAATGACGAACCTTTTTTTGAACACGCAGGAGGAAATGAAGGATATGCCTGCTTCCTGACTTTCCATAAAGAAAAGGGTTATGGATTTGCTCTTATGGTTAATAGCTCAAGTCAAATCGATATCCTTTTCCCTCTATTCAGAAGTATAGATAAAGCTTATTCCTGGGGTCTTTTTAATTCAGGTATTTATAACTCAGATAATATTTCAGTACCAGAATTACAGAGATTTGTTGGTAGATATAAAGTTTCTTTCGATAGATCAATACAATTTTATATTAAGAACAAAAAACTTTTCTATAAAATGTCATTTAATATGGGATCTGAACTCACACCAGTTGGAAGTCATACATTTATTTCATCAGATAGAAATAACAAAATTGAATTTTCAAAGGAATTAAACTCTATAATTTTTAATAACGATACATTTAATAAAATACCTGATGAAGCCATCCTATTAGAAAACTTTATAACAGGAAATGATATTATTGGAGCTCAAAAATGGTTAGAAGAACAAGAGAGCTTAAAAAACTTAACAGTTAATGAATTAGAAGATTATTTTAATGATATTGGTTATTTTTTGATTTCCAATAGTAAATTTAAGGAAGCAACATTTTATCTCAAATTGAATACTGTGTTATTTGATAATTCAGCAAATGCCTGGGACAGCTTAGGTGAAGTTTACTTCTTTTCAGGTAATTATGAATTATCTATTGAAACTATGAAAAAAGCTTTAGTAGTCAATCCTCAAAACCAAAACGCTAAGCAAATTATAATGAAAGCACAAAAATTACTTGAAAATGAGTAGCAAAAAAATATTCAGCTAATTAACTGACCCATGGCATGAACATGGTTTAGGCAGCAAACTAATTTAACTATTTATGAAGATTGAGAATAATTATTACAAATTAATCACAATGATTCCTGCTTCTAAATGCTTTTTATCTGTTATAATTGACAACTTTGTCCACTAATATTTTATATGTTATTGAAATAATATTTCAGGGAGTTCAAATGGAATATTCTGATTATGAATAATCCGACGTGAAAGAGCCACGTGTCCGCAATTTTAGAGCCACTCCTCCGATGAAATAGAGCCACGTGTAAATAGG
>JAVCCT010000201.1 GCA_030765325.1 Candidatus Stygibacter frigidus
AAACGGAGGAAACATGGCTGTAAAAACATTAAATTGCGTTGGGTTAAAATGCCCACAACCTATTTTGAAAGTAGTTGCTTATATTCCAAATATGGAAGAAGGCGATATACTGGAAGTATTGGCAGATTGTCCTTCCTTTCCCACAGATATCCAGGCATGGTGCAATCGCACTGGTAAAACTTTGATGTTTTGTATGGATGATGGGTCAGGAACTCACTCTGCTCAGATCCAGTTTTAGTTGATCAAATGCGTATCCGATAAATTTCGGATACGCATTTCTCCTGTTAAATATGACAGGATTCGTAAATAGAAAAAAAATAAGAATATAATAGAGGCTACATGGAGCAAAAAGAATTTAAACCGCGAATCGTGGGCTTTCTGTGTAACTGGTGCACCTATGCAGCAGCAGATATGGCGGGGGCATCGCGCAAAGATATTTCACCATCTTTGAATGTGATACGAGTAATGTGTTCGAGCCGGATAGATCATAATCTATTGTTAACAACGTATTTCAATGGTGCAGATGGCATCCTGGTAGCTGGCTGACATCCTGGAGATTGTCATTACCAGGTTGGTAATTATTATGCTCGCCGCAGATATGCCCTACTCAAGAAAGTTATGGAAACCTTGAAATTAGAGCCGGAGAGGCTGCAATTATCATGGATTTCTGCCTCCGAAGGTAAACGCTATATTCAGGTTGTTAATGAATTTTCTGATAAAATAAAGCAGCTTGGACCAAATCCATTAAGTAAGGCTGATCAGTTTTAGAATAAATTTAAGCAATAAGGAAAACTCATGGATCCTAAAGAAACAGTATTAGTGATAGGCTCAGGGATTGCTGGAATGGAAGCAAGCCTGATGCTTTCTAAAGCTGGGAAGAAAGTATACCTGGTGGAAAAATTGCCATTAATAGGCGGAAACGTGATCAAAACAGGTGAAAGCTTTCCTAATATGGAGTGCTCCACCTGCCTGGTAGCTCCTATCCAGCAGGAGATATTGCAGGATAAAAATATTGAGGTTCTCACTGTAAGCAATGTTCAATCAGTAGGTGGAGAAGCAGGAAATTTTGACGTAACTATCCTTAAAAAAGCCAGATATGTAAATATAAGTGCCTGCCTTGGTTGCGGCATGTGTTATCCCGTATGTCCGGTATCTCAACCCAATAATTGGGAGCAGGGACTTATTGAGAAAAAGGCGATCTATGTGGAATGTGCTGGGTCACTTCCCAATGTTCCTGTGATAGATTCAAAATTATGCTTGAGACTGAATGGCACCGAGGAATGTAATTTATGCACTGAAGCCTGTATGTTTGCAGCAATAGATTTCAGTGAGCAGGATGAATTGATCGAGATAAAGGCAGGGGCAATAATTGCAGCAACAGGTTTTGATACTATTGATGCAACTGAAATAGAGCAGCTGGGATATGGTAAATATCCTGGAGTATTCACAGCATATGAACTGGAACGGTTACTTGCCTCAAATGGTCCTACAGAAGGAAAATTGCGGCTTCGGGATGGCGAGACAAAACCGGAAACAGCAGCGATCATTCATTGCACGGGAAGAGATTTGGTTGGTTATTGCTCAAATGTGTGCTGCTCTTATGCTGCGCGTCATGCCCATTTTATGAAAGAGAAACTCCCTGAGATAAAAATCTATGATATATATACCGATCTTTGCCTGCCGGATAAGCATTATCAGAAACTGAATACAGAGATCAGAAAGACAAAATCTACCTATATATATCAATCAGAACCTGATAAACTGAATATTGAAGAGATTAATGGAAAACTAAAGATAAATTATCTGGATAATCAGGGAACCACTTCTGGTTTAGAAGTTGATATGGTGATATTAACAACAGCGATCAAACCGGCATCGGGTATGCCGGAAATTGCAGATATATTAGGTATCAATCTTGATAAATACGGTTTTCTGCAAACACAGGAAGGCAGCATTGGATCAATTTGCACTAATCGCTCAGGAATATATGCAGTTGGTTGTGCAGAAGGACCAAAAGACATTCCTTCCAGTGTAGTTCAATCTTCAGCAGCAGTGGCACAAGTTATGAATTTATTAGAAAGCTAAGGTGGAGAGATGTCAGATAAAATAGGAATTTATGTTTGTGAATGCGGACCAAATATTGCCAGCAAAGTAGATATTGAGCGAATAGTGGCAGAGATCTCTGCTTTGGAAGATATGAAAGATATAGAGCTGGTGGTAAAACCATATAAACTGCTTTGTTCAGTAGCTGGTAAAGCCTATTTGGAAGAAGAGATAAAAGCAAATAATCTTACACACTTAGTGTGTGCAGCCTGCTCACCGCGTGATCATGACAGCACATTTAAGGAAGTCTGCAAGAAAGCCGGATTGAATCCTTATATGTATAAAATCGTGAATATTCGTGAGCAATGCGCCTGGATAATTTCTGATAAAGAAGAAGCGACAGATAAGGCAATTCAATATATTCATTCCGGGATAGACCGGGTATTATATCAAGAGCCTTTAATTGAAAAACAGTTAGAAAGCAATCCCGATGTACTTGTGATAGGGGGTGGGATTGCTGGAATGGAATCTGCTTTAAACCTTGCCGGTAAGAACCGAAGAGTATTTTTAGTAGAAAGAGCAGAAGAATTAGGCGGGAAAACTGTACATTTCAAGAAGCTATTACCACGCCAGGGGATTACGGCATCATCGATACAGAATAAAATATCAGAAGTAAATAAAAATCCTTTCATTAAAGTCTTCACATCCACAGAATTGGATAAGATTGTAGGATTTCTGGGAAACTTTGAGATCATATTAAAGAATAATCAGAGTGGTGAAGAGACCGAGCTTCTGGCTGGTGCAGTGGTGCTGGCAAATGGAAGTAAGGAAGCAGATCCGCTTGACTTCCAGGGCAATGAATATACCCAGGATGATGAGGTATATACCGCACTGGAAATAGAGAAGATGTATAATGAAACCGGTAAAATCACTTTGAAGAATGGAGAAATACCTAATTCAGTCGCTCTGGTGCATTGCATTGGCAGAAAAGAAGTAGGTTATTGCTCCAAAATCTGCTGTAACTATTTAGTAAAAATAGCCGATTATCTGAAAGAGCAGTCTGAAAAGACTGAAATTACTGATCTGTATGATGATATTTGTGTGCCTGATAAAGAAGATCAGGAATATTATGAAAAAGTGATGACGCAAGTGGAATCTGTGAGGATAATAAATTCACGGGTGGAAGGCAATAAGCTTCATTATACGGAGATCAGTGGCAAGGAATCAGTGTTGAAACCAGATATGATCATTTTAGCTTCAGCTCTTTTACCTTCAGAGGAGAATGTTCACTTTGCTGATATTTTGAATATTGACCAGCATGAATCAGGTTTTTTTCTGGAGTCACATATTAAGATCAAGCCAGTATCAACCAATACGGATGGCGTATTTGTGGTGGGATCCACTCGAGGAGCCTGTGGCATATCTGATGCGGTACTGCAGGCACAGGCAGCAGCGGGAAATATCCTCACTCAATTGATTCCGGGTCAAAAGATCGTTCCTGAAGTGATGGTTTCTGAAATACTGGAAGCGTATTGCACAGGTTGCCAGACCTGTCTTGAGGTTTGTGTTTTTGGAGCGATCTATTTTGATGAAGAACGGGGAATATCCGTTGTTAATGAAGCGATTTGCCGAGGTTGTGGAACTTGTGTGGGTAGTTGTCCTTCGGGTTCTATTCGCACACGTCATTTCACCAATCCTCAAATATATCAGGAAGTAAAGGAAGCATTAAGAAAATGTTAGATCAAGAATATAAATCAGGATTACGAGGAGTATTAAATGACTGAAATTCCTCAGAAGGGAGTATTGCTAAACTCTGAAAAAGGGGTTCAGGACTCAATATTAGCTTTTTTGAAATCTGCAGCAGAGAAAAAGGTGTTTGATGCCATAATGATGCCAATGAAGGTGCCTTCTGGAGATTCTTTTGCCTGGATCATGATAAAAGACATGGCGTGGTTAGATAATGCAACCCCCTTAGCCCCAATAATGCCAGTGAATGCAGCAAAAGCAGTGAAAAGATTTACGCGCAAAGGTGAAGGCAGAAACAAAGTTGCTATACTTATAAGACCTTGTGAAGTTAGAGCTTGCGTGGAATTAACTAAACTAAATCAGATCAAAACAGAGGATTTAATTATATTCAGTTATGACTGCCCCGGTGCATTGCCAATGCAGGATTATATAAAAGATCCTGACTGGGGCGACAGCGAATTTGAGAAATTATTAAGTAATAATATCTGGAATTCTGATCTTGTAAAACCAGTCTGTAAAATTTGTGATAAATTCTCCTTACCAGCCAGTGATTTGCATTTTGGAAGAGAAAATGATAGATTACTACTAATGGCTAATAGTAAAAAAGGAATAGATTTCATTTCAGAAATGAAGCTTGAAGTAAATGAAGAATTGGGTAAATGGAAAAAAGCTATTGAAGAAATTACCAGTAAACGTCTTTCTGCAAAAGAAGAAACTTTTAAAGTCATAAAAAATAAAGTGGAAGGTTTAGATAATCTATTGAATACGTTTGCTGAGTGCATCGGCTGTCATAATTGTCAAAGTGCCTGCCCAATCTGTTATTGTCGTCAATGTTACTTTGATTCTGTGGCGTCAAAGCCTAATTCAGATATAGTATTAATGAGAGCTGAGCAAAGAGGGGGAGTGTCATTACCGCTTGATAAATTAATGTTCCACACTGGCAGAATGGCTCACATGAGTCTTTCCTGCATTTCCTGCGGTTTATGCTCTGATGCCTGTCCAGTAAATATTCCAGTAGCAAAAATATTCAGTTATGTTGCCAGTGAAACTCAAAAAACCTTTGAATATACCGCAGGAGAGAGTTTTGGAGATGCCCTGCCAATGAAGGAATATAAACCGGAAGAATTAGGTGAATTAGGAAATCTGGTCAATAGCGCAGAAATTCAGGAGGGTGATCATGAATAAATTTATCAAGCTTAATACTGATCGCTCTGAGGCTATAAAAAATTTCCTGAAAGAATTACTGGAGAACGATAAAATCAGTAGTGTATTATCTCTTAGAAAGCATAAGAATGGCAAAGTTGATTATGGATTGACTTCAAGTGTAGATTTATTAGATAATATTTTGCCTTTTTATCCGTATATGCCAGCGAATGCCGGGCAGCTTATGGGCAGATTTACTCCTATGGAAAAGCCTGTTGCTGCTGTGGTGAAACCCTGTGAATTTCGTGCTTTTGTGGAAATGGTAAAAAGGGAGCAGGTAAAAAGGGAAGATTTCATTGTTATCACTTATAGTTGCGGTGGGGTGTATCCTCTTAAAATTAATGCAGTTCAGGAAATAGATGAAAAGCTGGCGGATTATCAGCAGCAGGTAGCAGATCAGGAAATTCCAGAAGGTATTAGAAGTTCCTGCAAAGGCTGTGAACATATTAATCCCCTTGAAGCAGATATTTTTATCTCAGT
>JAVCCT010000050.1 GCA_030765325.1 Candidatus Stygibacter frigidus
AGGCATAGATCAATTGCTTCTCTGCTCCCTGTGGATACTTCAATTTAAGAGCATCTACCCGAATATTGCTATCTTTCGAGGTCAGATTTCTTAATAACTTGATGCAATCCAGCTTATTAGCTTCGATGCCAATTACGCCCTGCCTGGCTCCCACGATCTTCATAATCAGTTTCAAGCCTTCCAGAATCGCTTCCGGCTGCTCAAGCATCAATCGGTAATCTGCCGTTAAATATGGCTCGCATTCCACCCCATTTAAGATCACTGTATCGATCGGCTTATCTGCCGGAGGTGAAAGCTTAACATGGGTAGGAAAACCTGCACCGCCCATGCCGCAAATACCGGCTTCTGCTATCCGCTTCTTCATCTCATCTGCGTCCAAACAGCTATAACTGCTGTCATCTGCAAGCTCTACCCATTTGTCTTCACCATCTCCAGTGATCTCAATTGCTGTTCCGAAAGTCCCAGCTGGATGCGGATATGAAGCAATTTTGGTTACTTTACCAGAAATCGGTGCATGCATTGGTATTGATACAAATCCCCCCGCTTCAGCAATCTTTTGTCCAGCCAGTACTTCATCACCTAGCTTAACTATCGCTTTTGCCGGTGCGCCTATGTGCTGTGATAAATGCACATAAACCTTTGCTGGAACCGGCATCGACTCGATTGCTGCTGAACGGGAATATTCCTTGTTATCGTGGGAATGTACCCCACCAGGGAACGTTTTCAATCCCATAGTTACTCCCCTTATCGATTTTCTCTATTTTGTAACCAAATTTCGTACTCTTTCACAATTAGCAAGTTATTTTTCTTCAGTATCCTTCTCTTTCATAATTGTTATAATTCCACTCACTCCTCCAACCCCATAAATCATTACCTCAAAGACCCAATGGACAATATAGACAAAATGGACATCTTCACACTCTGTCCATCATGTCCATCTCGTCCATTATTCAATCTCACTTTTCACTCTTTGCATTCACTTTCCCCTTCTTTCTTGACATAAATTCAGATAAAAACACCTTTTTGATCAGGGGGTAATATGGGAAATTTACGTTGTCAAAGGATTACATTGTTTTGCCGGAATTTCACCCGCTGGTTTTTACTAGCGTTTACTATTCTTATCTTTGTATTTGCTCTGCTATCTGGTTCAGAGGGTTATGGAAGCGGATTTAAGGGTGTTATCAAGAATTCACCTAATGCCTTGCCCTGGCTGCTGCTTTTGGTTGTGAACTTTATCGTCTGGAAATCTGAATTGATAGGCAGCATAGTTCTGATAGTTTTTGCTATAGCAGCCGGATTCTTTTTTGGGGCTTTCACAGATAATTCTTTTGCTCTATTTGTGATCACCATCCCGCTGATCATTTTAGGTATCATGCTGATGATGTATCATACCTGCCAGATGAGGCAAAAGAAATCAGGATAGCTTAATAAGCAAAACAGCGATCACCAGCACCTGAACCGCAAATAGTGAGTTCAAATCTGCTGCCGGACATATAGGTATATTCCAGGGTCGCCAGTAATTCCCGCAAGCCTTTGGCAAAGGAAATTTTGCCGGCATAAACCAGTTTTTTAACTTTATCAGGCTGACGCTTTTCAGAATAGAAAAAGGCTTCATTATAGCCATTTCCAGTAATTTTTATTTTCTCAGGATCAAGATGGAATTCTTTGATAATATTATCTTTTTGGGTTTCATTAAGTGCAAATACCAGGTCAGCATTTTGAAGATCCGGCATAATTTCTGTGGCGATTTGGGGACAGAACTTTGCCTGTCTGAGAGCAGTACCATGATTGATCAGATACAGGGGAATATCAGGTGCTATTTGCCGGGCAATAGCTGAAAGTAACCAGATATGATGGCTGATAATAATATCCGGCTTAAATTCTGCCACTGCTTTAGTTATCTGAGATGTGAAAGCATCTGTCCACTGCTTCAGCATCTGCCAGTCTTACTATCGACTGCAAATATACTCCGCTGCCTGTGAGACCGGGTCTTTGTGCCAGTAAATGAAGAATTCTCATATTTCCATAAATCCTCTATTTTTTTGATTCCAAAAATAAGATAATAGACATTGAGGCAAGTAGAAACTAAAATTAAAGGACCTGGCAGTTGAATCACTTGACACCTCTTGAAGTAAATTTATAGTTTAGCATATAAATATACTCTTAATTGAAGTAATAATGTGGAGGTAGTATGAGAGCTTTGATGGTTATAATAATTCTTTTCTCAATTGGTTTTCTATGTGCAGAAGGAACCTTATTTGTAGGTCTGGAAGGCTCTACTCCAGTTACTTATCAAAGTAATATGGAAGGATTTCCCGAGATCGAGTGGAACTCTCTATTTTCTATGGATGTAAGCGGAGCAGCAGCAACACCTGATGGCAGGATATATCTCTGCGAAGGAGCGTTTACCACACATCTTTATCAGGCAAGCCTTATTCTTGATCCCCAGCAGATCTGCACTATAACTAATGACATGAGTGCCCTTGCCTATGGCAGAGGTACGCTTTGGGGTTATTCTAATTATGCCTCTCCACGGGGGATATACAGCATTGATACAGGAACTGGTGCTACGGAACTGGCACTTGATGTAGGGGATTTCC
>JAVCCT010000020.1 GCA_030765325.1 Candidatus Stygibacter frigidus
AAAAAAATTAACAGGAGGGATACATGAAACGAGTTATAGTTTTTTGTTTTCTTTTATTATCAATTACGTTTATTTATGGTCAATTTGAGAATACCATAATCACAGTATCAGATGCGATAGTAGAAGATGGTGACACATTTCAGATTGAAGTAAGCACGACAGAGGTTTTGGATGAATGGGATGTAATCGCATTCCAGTTTGATCTGGCATTTGATGAAAGTCTGATCCAGTATGAGGGTGTGACTTTGGGTGAGATGCCGTTACCTGCAAACCTGATAGCAAATGAATTCGAACCGGGTATATTACGAGTAGCATATGCTAATTATTTGAATATATCAGGAGCGGGAAATCTTGTAACAATACAATTCAGTGCTATTGATGCTGGAACAACTCTATTAGATTTATATGATTTCAAGTATAACTCAACTTCACTTTTAGATGGAAATCAAATTGATGGAAATGTGACAGTAGTAGTGCCCAATCCTTTTTCAGATGTAGTTGTAAGTGTAGATTCACCAGAAGCAGGCTTAACTGAGCCTTTTGATCTGGCAATTCTAACCAGCGAATTAACCACAGAGATGGGAGCGATATCATTTCAATTTGTTTTAGTTTATGATCCTGAAATGATGACTTATACTGAGACTTACGGCTTAGGAGAAGTTCCAAATCCTGGTAATCTTATAGCTAATGAAGCTTCTCCAGGTGTAATTAATGTTGCTTATGCAAATGTGATGCCGATTACTGGTGCTGGTTCTTTATGCACTTTGGAATTTGAACCAGCAGGAGAAGAAGGGGAGTCAATTGTAAGTTTGGATTATTTCAGATATAATTCCACTAATTTATTAAATCTGGAAGCAGGAACAGTATATTTCATGGGTGGACCGCAGGAAGTAGAAATTAATAAAGATATAGTAGCAGGTTGGAACTGGTTCTCAGTAAATGTTGTTGGTGAAGATATGGGAATCAACAGCGTATTGTCATCAATCGGAAATAATGGTGCAAATATCAAGAATCAGTCACAAAGTGCAATTTATTATGAAGGTGCTGGCTGGTTTGGTTCTTTGAATAATATTAATAATCTTTCACTTTACAAGTTGGAAGCAAACAACGCCGTAACCTGGGAATATACAGGTGTGCCAGTTGATCTTGCTTCTACTACTTATGATCTGAACAGTGGGTGGAACTGGATTTCCTACGCTCCTCAGGGATCAGAGGAAATTAACTATGCTTTGGGTGGACTGGAAAATGGTGCAAATATCAAGAACCAGGCACAAAGTGCTATCTATTATGCAGGTGCCGGCTGGTTTGGAAGCCTTAATACAATGTATCCTACCGCTGGTTATATGCTCCAGATGAATGAGGCAGAACAACATAATTATCCAGCTCCTGATGGAGATTTTATTGCAGCAGAAGCAGAAGTGAATTTATCAGCAAAGGATATGAACAGTACGCCTTATCGTACACCTGAATGGACGATCAATCCATCAAGTTTTGAGTATAATGGATTTATCTGGGGAGTAGTGGAAGTAGATGGAGTACAGGTAGATGATGTTACTGACTGGATTGGTGCATTTGTGGGTGAAGAGTGTCGTGGAATTGCGCAGGAGAGCACAAACAGTGTAGTAAATTATGAGATACCCTTTGGTCATGTAGCGTTCATGCCTATGGTATATAGTAATGTAACGAGTGGAGAGACGATAACATTCAAGTATTATGATGCCAGTGAAGACATGATCTATGATGTGAGCAATACATTGGAATGGGCAGCGGATATTGTAGAAGGAGACGGCTGGGATCCTTATGTATTTGCTGTAAGCACAGTTCCACCACCGGAAGCGCATTTTGAGACAGTGTGGACAGGAGATCCATTATACCCGCATAATATAAGTGTAATAACAGCAACAATAAATGGAGCAGCATTAGAAGCAGGTGATGAAGTAGCAGTCTTTGATGTGGATGGGAGTGGAGTTGAGATATGCGTGGGAGTTACCACGGTTGAAGGAGCAGCACCTTATGTAGTGTCAGCTTCCTGGGACAGCTATTTAACCCCAACCATAGTAGACGGATATGTAATCGGACATTCGGTTATCTACAGAATCTGGGATGCAAGTACTGAAGCAGAGCTTACCGAGATAACTAACACGCCTATAGCGCCGTGGACAGGAATGTATGTATTTCAGGGGAATACGGCTGTAGAATTGGAAGCTGGTGGAGGCAATATACCGCCAGTAGCAGATGCAGGTGAAGATCAGACAGTTATTGAAGGGGAATTAGTACAATTAGATGGAAGTGGTTCTTATGATCCAGATGGAGTAGTAAGCAGAGAAGCACCGGACTGGACGATTAATGCCGCTGATTATCAATATAATGGATCAGTATGGGGAGTGGTAGATCTTGATGGAGTAGAAGTAGATATAACGACAGGGATACTTGGCTGTTTTGTGGAAGATGAATGCAGAGGAATAGCTATAGCTCCAGAGTCAGTAATAAACTATACAATTCCATTTGGACATATAATATTTTTGCCAATGATATACAGTAATGTAACAAGTGGAGAAACTATTACGTTCCAGTATTGGGATGCAAATAGTGATGCAGTTTATGATGTGGACGAGACTATAGAATGGGAAGCAGATATGGTGGTAGGAGATGGATTTAATCCATTTGTATTTACCGTGACCACTATATTTATACCTGACCTTGAATTTGCCTGGACAGCACCAGATGGTATTGAATTGAGTGATGCTACATCAGCGATACCAACATTTACAGCTCCAGAAGTAGATGAGGAAACTCCTTATACTTTCTCTTTGATCGTGAGTGATGGAGAAGCCTGGAGTGAAGCTGATGAAGTTGTGATCACTGTTCAGAATGGCAACGAAGCACCCGTAATAGAATTACCTGATTCCTTTACGTTTGATGAAGATGGCAATCTGGGAGTCGATTTTGCAGCTGAAGGTTATATCTGGGATCCGGATTTGAATGATCTTACATTGACCGTAACAGGCAATGATAATATTAATGTAGATATAACGGGTGGAGCTGTGATATTCTCAGCGTCTGAGAATTGGAATGGAACAGAGACATTAACTTTCACTGTAGATGATAATGGAGAAAGACTTACAGCCAGTGATGATGTGGAAGTGATAGTGAATCCAGTGAATGATCCTCCAGTATTTACCTATGCTGAGCCAGAGATCATTTTTAATGAAGATGAATTTATTCAAGTAGATTTCACAGATTATATTAGTGATATAGATAGTGATGAATTAGTGATGTATCTTAATGAAGTGGATAATATTAACAGTGCAATAGAAGAATTTGCAATCACTTTTAGTGCTGGATTTAACTGGAATGGAACCGATGCGATAATCATAGGAGTTTCAGATTTACAGGGTAGAGCAGTTGCAGAAGTAAATGTAGATATAGTTGTATTACCAGTAAATGATGTACCGGAAATTGAATTGCCTGAGATGCAGGAAATAGATGAGGATGGCAGTCTGGTGCTTGATATCACACCTTACGTGAGTGATATTGATGGAGACGGGTTGGAAGTATCTAATATCTCAATTTACGATGCAGGTGAATGGGAAATGGGTTATGAAGGATTGGTTGTTACAATTACACCCGGAGCTGACTATTACACAACCTGCGATGTGGAAATCACTATAACAGATAACGTGAGTCGTGAAACAGCAAGTGATATATTCCAGTTAGTAGTTAATCCTGTTAATGATGCTCCATATCTGATCATGGAACTTCCCGATCTGGAATTTGATGAAGATTTTGCAGAAACCTGGTTTGATCTGAATGAATATTTTGGTGATGTAGATGAAGATGTATTAACCTATACGGCAGATTATGATCCAGAAGAAATTATGATCTCATTTACAGGCAGCCAGATGTATCTTAACAGTGTAGAAAACTGGGTAGGAACAACAGTGGTTACGATCACAGCTTCCGATAATATGGGCAGGGCAATAATCACAGATTCATTTGAGGTGCTGGTGATTGGTGTTAATGATCCACCTTATGTTTATAATGAGATAGCTGATCTGGAGCTTGAAGAAGATTTTGCTCCGGTAATGCTGACATTAAGTGATTATTTTGTTGATCCAGATGGAGACCTTTACAATTACTGGGCAGAATATAATGCCGAAGCGGTAATGATCGAGATTACTGGTGGAGTATTAACACTCGCTCCAGTAGAGAACTGGAATGGTGAGCTTGATATAACCGTGTATGTGGATGATAACATGCGGGTACAGGCAGAAGATACTTTCCATTTAATAGTAACTCCAGTAAATGATGCGCCAGTAATGGATCTTCCTGAGATGTT
>JAVCCT010000260.1 GCA_030765325.1 Candidatus Stygibacter frigidus
CAGAAAAGAATTGGCGTAATGATCAATGGTATTCCGCTTAATGACCCGGAAGATCATCGGGTTTACTGGGTAAATATGCCTGATTTTGCTGAAAGTGTGCAGGATATTCAATTCCAGCGCGGGGTGGGAGCTTCGCATTATGGAATTGCCTCATTTGGAGGCTCATTAAATATCGAGACTACTTCCTCCGCTGATGAATTCAGCAATCTCTATGATGAACTATATCTCCTGAAGGGGAGCTATAATACCCAAAAGATGGGATTGAAATATAATTCCTCCATAAGCGATGATCTGAAACTGAATATAAGACTCTCAAAGATCACTTCAGAAGGCTATCGAGATAAGTCTGCCTCCGATCTTTCTTCACTATATTCTTCACTTAATTACCACACAGACCGCACAATCACTGATATTAATTATTATACTGGTCATGAGATCACTCATGCTGCCTGGTATGCTTCCTGGGAAGAAGACCTGAAAGAAAATCACCAGCATAACCCTATCACTTATGATAGTGAAATAGATGATTTTGAGCAGCCTCATCTGGAAATACATAATATTTTCCATGTCAATGATAATGTGCAATTCAAAAACACTGCCTTTTATATCAAAGGGAAAGGCTATTATGAAAAAGAAGATCAGGTTGCTGATCTTTGGGAATATGGCTTAGCTGATACTGCTGATGCGGGTTCTATTGAGCTGATACGCCAGAAATGGATAGATAAAAAGCAATATGGATTGGTGAGTAATATGTCTATTGAGCATGGTAATGGTGAATTAGCTATGGGAACATATCTGAGTTATTTTATTAGTGATCATTGGGGAGAGGTGGACGATATTGAGAATGAAGAGTTAGTAGATGATTTTGTCCCTGGCACGGATTATTATAAATATCAATCTCAAAAAAATTACGTTACTGCTTATGCAAATGAGAATTATCTACTATTTAAGAAATTTAACCTGATGGCAAACCTGCATTATCAATATATCACATTTGATTTCGAGCAAAAGGAAGCAGGTAATTTCGCAGGAGAACTTTTGAATAGATATTCTGTGGATTATTCTTTCCTTAATCCCCAGGTGGGAATTAATTATAACCTGACAAAGAAATGGAATATCTATGCAAATGCAGCGATTGCCAATCGAGAACCTGCTGATGATGAGCTTTACGATACCTGGGATGGACCCGATGATCTGGGAAAGCAGCCGTTATTTGCTAATTACGATATCATCTATAAAGAAAATGGTGAGGTGGAATGCTATGAATGGACTGATCCGTTGGTAGAAACAGAAACTGTGCTGGATTATGAAATCGGGGCAGCATATTTAACTGATAGACATCAATTTAAAATTAATGCTTATTATATGGATTTCAATAATGAGATAGTTGATTATGGGGGAGTTAATGACCAGGGTGATGCTATCAGGGGAAATGCTGATGCCACAATTCATAAAGGGATCGAGATTGAGCTGGCTTCAAGATTGAACCATTCCTGGCAGTTATCATCTTCCTTTGCCTGGGCAGATAACTATTTCCGTGATTTCAAATATGATAACTGGGATGGCTCTGTAATTGATCTCACTGGCAATAAACTGGGCGGATCACCTGAATTGCTGGGACAGGCAAAATTGAAGTATTATCGCAAGCAGTTTAATGGATTCTTGCAGGCGAAATATACTGGAAAGCAATATCTTGATAATTCTGAGAGTGAAGATCACATAATTGCTGAAAACACGGTCTGGAACCTGGGACTGAGCTATCATATTGCCAAACTTATTGGCAGCTGTTCAATGGATCTGGAATTCAGATTGAATAATGTCTTTGACCTCAAATATGAAACTGCCGGCTATCTGGATGATGCTGATGGTGACTGGGAGTATGATGATAATTTCTATTTCCCGGCTGCTGAGCGTAATTTCACTGCATCAGTAAGGTTGTTGTTCTAATTTCTGCAATCAAAGAATAGAACACAGATTTAAAGAATGATGCAGATCCACACAGATTATAGTTACAAAGCTACTTTCGGAATTATGGTGGTAGTGTGAGTGTTATATGGAAGAAGTGATCAACCATTCCAAAGACCAAAAGACCATTTGAAAGGTTTTGGCTGGAGAGATTTTTATATGGACATTGTGTTAGAGTAATTTGAATTAGGGATATGGAAAAAATATCTAATCTTGAATTGAGGAAATATATCATTAACGCCCAGCTATCCAGGCTGTTGCTGGCGGAATATAATGATCTGAAGCAGGTAATTGCTGGAACTGACTATGTCCAGCTTGATACTATTCATGTAACAGAACGGGCTCATCATCACGTGCTTTGGACAAGATATCCCGGATATAAAAAGGAAATGCTGGATGATTTGATGTCAAGCAGGCAGGTATTTGAATACTGGACGCATGCTGCATCAATCCTGCCGATTGAAAGCTTCAAGTATACTTTAAGGCGGAAGCAGAATTTCTCCTGGCACAATCATATTACTGATACCAGGGAATTTAAAGAACTCCTTATCTATGTATATGAGCGGATATGTAATGAAGGAGCATTATCAGCCAGTGATTTCAATGATAAAAACCCTCATCCGAATGAGATCTGGAGCTGGAAACATTCACGCTATGCCCTGGAGCATCTTTTTCAGCAGGGGACATTAATGGTTGCCGGAAGGAATAAATTCCGCAAGATATTTGATCTTACTGAGCGAGTGTATCCTCAAAGTGAAAAGATAGAATGTCCTTCAACAGAGGAAGCAGCAGAATTTCAAGTGACCAGGGCTATATCAGCTCTGGGGGCAGCAACTGAAAAACAAATTATTAACTATCTTAGATTCAGTGATGCAGAAAGCATAAAAAAGATGATAGCACAGCAGTCAGCAGACGGCCGGGTCAATCCGGTAAAATATCATAATAAAGTCTATTACACATCAGTAAATCCTACTGTGCAGCAGGAATATCCAGAACAAGTTTTCATCCTCTCACCATTTGATAACCTGATCATCAATCGCCAGAGAATTCTTGATATCTTTGATTTTGATTATAAACTGGAATGCTATCTCCCGGCAGCAAAACGAAAATATGGCTTTTTCTCAATGCCACTTTTGTATCAAGACCGCTTTATTGGGCTACTTGATGCCAAAGCAGACCGCAAGGGAAAAGTACTGCTTATCAATAATCTGATAAAATTTGCAAAATTGAATGAAAGTGAAGAGAAATTACTGAATTCTGCGCTTGAAGATTTTGCGGCATTCAATAATTGCCGGACAATAGATTTTAACCCAAGTTTCACCGAAAAAAAGCCAAAATGATGATTTCAGACAGCTAAGTCATTGTAAAATAGACATCGGATATGTGAAATAAGTCGAAATAGTACCCTAATTAAAATTCTTATTATTTAGCTATAAAAATTTATATCTTGACAGATTATACATAATTTATTGTGTTGTCTTATGTATATAATAAATAAAGGTAAAATTAATAAGAAAGGAAACAAAAGAAATTGTTTCTGGCTGGTCGAATCTGTGCGAAATGGCGACAAGACAAACTTAAGAAATCTTCTTTACCTTGAAAACATTGATATCGCCGAGAACGAAAGGACTACTTTGGGCAAACTGATAGAAAGAAAAATAAAGAAAATGCCTGCAATCTGTAAATTCTCAGAGAAATTAGAGA
>JAVCCT010000210.1 GCA_030765325.1 Candidatus Stygibacter frigidus
AAATAAATATTCCCTACGGGAAAAATGTCAATTCCCTGAAATTGACAAATATGATGAATATGTGCACTTTTTGACAGAAAAATACGCAAATCTGCAATGATATCAATTACTTAGGTTGAACAGTCTCGCCTGCTTATAAAGAATGGTATTTGGGAAATAAATAATCCGGCTACAACAATGATAATTCCCGTGAGTTTCCGCAGACTGATCAATTCGTGCAAGATAAAAAATGCCAGCAAGGCAGTAAATACCGGGATCATATTACTGAAAATATTAGCGTTATTCAAGCCGATATTTTTCATTGCATAAGTGAATAGTAAGAAAGAGCCACACGTGCAAAATACTGCCAGTCCCAGCACAGGATAAAATGCTGTGAGTGGAGGAATGTTACTAAAAAAGTGTTTACCTTCCACCAACAGAAATACGGGCAGAAAATAAAGCATCCCCAAAAAAGTTTGCACGGTAACTATGGTTACTGGTTTAAATTCCATTGTGATCTGGCGCAGCAGGATGCCATATCCCACAGCTCCAAAGACAGCTAAAAATAATAATGCCATACCTTTTAGAGTTGCACTGATCTCATTTGCTTCCAGCAAGATGAGCGCAACTCCCAGAAAGGATATTATTGCTCCGGAAATTCCCCATTTGGTTACTGGCTCTTTGATAATGAACCAGGCAATGATAGGCGTGATAAGCGGGATCATAGAAATGATGACCGCTCCAAATGAAGCCGTTACATATTGCATTCCATTGCTTTCGCCAATAAAATATATAAAGGGTTCAAAAAAAGCCAGCAGCATGAATTTAGGGATATGTTTGAGCTTGATCCTGTCTCGCTGGGGTGAAAGATAATATAGTGCCGGCATGATGATGCAGGCAATCAGTAATCTCAAAAATGTCATGGTGAATGGGCCCATATAAACAAAAATATATTTCATGGCAATGAATGATGATGCCCAAAAGAACATCGCGAGTATTACTGCAATATAGGGCAAATATTTTTTCATTTATTTCCTGTATCCAGATACAATTAATCTATCCAGGTAAAAAAAGTACCTGGTATCTCTCGCGAGTTCTGCCAGGTACTTATATTTTTTAACACTTTTGATATTTATTTCAATCCTACTTTTTTTAATAAGGCGTCAGGATCAGGTTTTCTTCCTCTAAATTTAATAAATAATTCCATTGGATCCTCTGTATTGCCCTTAGCCAGAATATTATGACGGAAAGATTCAGCAGTGTCTTTGTCAAATATGCCTTTTTCCAAAAATAGCTCAAAGGCATCCGCTTCCAGAACTTCCGCCCACTTATATGAATAATAGCCAGAAGCATATCCACCAGCAAATATATGAGAAAATGAGCAGGAAGTATTTCTACCTTTAATAGGTGGCAGAAGACTTGTTTTTGCTAAAGCTTTCATCTCAAAATCATACACATCTTCAATGCCGCAAGCTGCTGTATTATGCCATGCCATATCAAGATAACTCAGTCCTAATTGCCTTAATGAACCAGAGCCAGCATTAAATGTCTTAGATTTCTTTACTTTCTCAATCAATTCTTCGGGTATTATTTCACCAGTTTCATAATGATGAGCAAATAATGACAGTGCTTCTTCCTCTGTTGCCCAGTTTTCCATGATCTGGGATGGGAGTTCCACAAAATCCCAATACACGTTTGGGCTTGCCAGAGATGCCTCTTGTACGTTTGAGAGCAGTCCATGCAGGGAATGACCAAATTCATGGAATAGTGTAGTAACTTCATCTAAACTTAATAAAGAAGGACTGTCTTCTGTTGATGGTGTGAAATTAGTAACTATTGAGGCATGAGGATTTCTATCCTTACCATAACGATATCCCTGGGATTGATAAGTAGTCATCCAGGCACCGCCGCGTTTTGTTTCTCGGGGGAACATATCCAGATATAAAAGCCCGATATAAGTATCATCAGATTCTGTAACTTCAAATACCTGCACATCCTCATGATAAAGTGGAACATCATCCACTGGATTGAATTTGATGCCATACAGCTTTTCTGCTACTTTGAATATTCCTGCTACTGCGTTTTCCATTTTAAAATATGGACGTAATTCCTCAGCTTGATAATCAAATTTCTTCTGTTTTAACTTTTCGCCATAATAATGCAGATCCCAGGGTTTGATCTTTTCTATTCCATCAAGCTTTCTGGCAAAGGCATGCAGCTCTGCTAATTCCATCTTAGCAGGTTCAATGCTGGCAGCATATAATCTATCCAGAAAATTTATTACTGCTTCTGGTTTTTTTGCCATTCGCTCAGCTAATACTATTTCAGCATGATTCTTATATCCCAAAAGTTGAGCTCTTTGATAGCGAAGGCAGGCAATTCGCTTAAGAAGTTCCTGATTATCAAAGTCACCTTTATAGGCTCGACTGGCAAAAGCATTATTTACTTCTTTACGCAAAGTCCTATTTGAGCAATATGTAAGCACTGGTAGCACACTGGGTACTTGAAGATTAAATAACCAGCCTTCTTTATACCCTTTTTGTTTTGCTCTAAATGCAGCAGCCTTCTTAGCATTTTCTGGTAAGCCGGCAATTTCTTTCTCATCGGTTACATGTTTTTCCCAGGCATTCGTGGCACTTAATATGTTCTGGCTGTATTTGGGACTGAGCTGGGAAAGCTCCATATCCATTTTCTCTAATTTTTCTTTATCTTCATCACTCAATAATGCACCATTACGAATAAATCCCCGATACTGCTTTTCCACAAGACGACGCTGTTGACTGGTGAGTCCCACTGTCTCAAGACGGTCATATACATATTTCACACGCTCAAATAATATAGGATCAGAGATCATTTTGCTGGAAAATATTGATAATTTGGGGGCTATTTCCTGAGCGAGTTGTTTGAATTCATCATTAGATTCTGAGCCCATTAAATTAAAGTAAGTGCCAGAAGCTGTCTCAAGTACTTCTGAAAGCTCCTGCATCGCCCGGAAGGTATTATCATAATTCGGGTTATCTGGATTCTCTTTTATCTTAGCCAGATTAGCTTCTGCTTCCTGCAAACCAAACTCAATGGCGGGAAGAAAATGCTCCAGTTTAATCTCATCAAAGGGTAAAGCCTGATATTTACCTACTCGTTTTAAGTCAATCAGTGGATTGTTACTCATTACTACCTCACATTATACTATTATTTCCATACAAGAAATATTTACCCTTTTCATTCGTCAACCTTATATTGCATGAGGTGAGTATTTTTGAATTACAGGACTTATAGTCATATAGGACATATAGGTCTTATAGGGTTTATGAATAATTGCTAAGAGACCTTATTTCTCTTTAGTGAGCAATTGTCTGCTGGCGATAAAAATGATCTTTCCGCCGAGTATTCCTCCGGCTGCCTGAATAAGATTGGGAATTATCTCACTGATGGCACCCTGCATCCCAATGCTGGGAGTGAGAGATTCTAAAGCAAAATAGGTGAGAACCATAAAAGCTCCCCCAAGCATCAATGCGAGGAAGTGGAAAATACCACGTGAAGTGCTGGCAAGAGCAGCCCAGGAACATTCAAGCGATTTAGCAAGAAATGTCATGGGAGCAAAAATAGCAAATCCACCTACAACATCAGCCAATGCAGAACCAATACCACCGGCAAGAAAAGCCAGCCAGATACCATGATCATTATCAATTCTCATCCCATTCTTCTTTTTGGGTGCTGCCAGAGTAAGTCCGGCAAAAACCACTGCTACATCACCAAAATTAAAGTATCCCCTGGTTGGGAGAGGTATTTTCACTAAAAGGGTTGTTGCCATGATAAGCACCATCAGCATAATGGCATGAAACACATTTTCTTTTCTCATAGTTCCTCCAGATGATTAAGTCTGTTTAAATATATATGGCGTATAATACTGCCTTCATCAATCAAATAAATATACAGTGAAAGCGGGAATGCACACAAAATAAGGAAATTTCTTTTAATTCCTTTTTTATTCTGGATCAGAGGGTGCATCCGAGTATAAAATTCTAATCTGGGCATAATTGTAAAAGCTTTTTTTATGAAAACCTGTAAAAAAATTATATCCGATTTAAGTTCATTACTTAGTGGAAGCCCCAAAATGTCTTGATATGAGAATAATGAGATCATCCATTTTGTGAATAAAAATGAAGCCGGGAAATATATAACTTTGATCAGGCTGTCATATAGCCAGTCTGTCCTACCTTGCAAATTAATAAGCTGGAAAAGCAGACCAAATATAAAAATAGTTATTGTAAATGGCAGCAGCAGCAGGATCATTTTCCAGGATTCTGATAGGGAAAACCGCAGGGAATGCATGATAAGAACAGAGATGAAAATGGCAAGATGCAGAAACAGATTATCGTAATAAATGAATCCGGTAATAATAAAAAAGGCAATTATTATTAAAATAAGGCAGCTGAGTTTAGCAAGTTTCAGCATTTTGCTAACCTGGCAGATCTTATATTGGATTGCCCCTCAATGATCAGGTGATATTTTTGCCGGTATTGTGACAGCCAATTCTGGAGCAAGGGATTATCGCTGTTATGAGAAACCAGTATAAGCAGCTTATATGCCGGGTTATTAAAAATAGCAAGCAGATCCTCATCAGAGAGTAATTTATCTGTTTCATCCATCAGGATCACATCAACGGCGGGTAGCTGGATTTTTTTTATTACTGGCGGTACTGGAGTATTAAATAATATCTGTGAGATGAGCTCTTTGCCGGAATGTGAAATGGAGAATATTGCTTCCAGCGACCTGTCAATAATATTCTGGATATGATTATCTTGTCCTTTGAAGCTGAAAAATATCTTATTCTGTTTGAGCTGGGGGATAATGATCTGTTCCAGAAAGGTGGTTTTGCCAGAGCCATTATCACCAGTTATCAAAAGCAGATGTGTGCCAGAATCCTCAGTGATGGTAATTGGTGAATCAAGCTCAAAAATAAAAGGTCTGTTTTTGAGTTTCAGGTTTCCGGCAGGGATATTGAGAATATTATCCATTAATTTTCACCGGATTATCTTTTTGCCAGGAGTAGTAAGCGAGATCATGGCTCATAAATTCCTTAAGGATTTTTTTGAGGATATCTCTATTGGAGCTGGATAATGATTCCATGATGTTATAAAGTAAGAACTTAAGAGATTTAGTTTTATACCTGGCAAGAGCAGAATAAAATATTACCGCCACGATAGCGTTTTCACCACCAGAGAGATTATCCAGGGGATGATCAATTTCAAAATCAGGCTTAAATATCTGAAATTTTTGGACGACGTCAGGTAGGAATTGATCAGGGGATTTAACTCCAAACAGTAGAGCCTCTTCTTTCAAGCTGGACGCCAGAAAGGTGTGATCAAACTCCAGGAGGAAATATTCTTCCTCAATAACATCTTTATTTATCATTTAATAATACCCCAGATTCCAATTCAGAATAATGAGATTTTCAGGCAAGAGTTTTGTGAATCCATCTGATAAATTTTCTTGTTCTGTAAACGAAGTAAACGGAGTGAACAGAGCTAACGAGAAATAAATGATACCAGGCAAGTCAGGACTTTTGAACGGTATTCCGGACAAGAGTTCTGGGCGACAGTATATACTATCAAACTTCCATCGTCTTCTGCATGCACTTAGTCCACTAATGTAAGAATTTTTAGCAACGAACAATTACGAACAAAACGAACTGAAAATAGAAGAGTTTGTTATTTGTTTGGGCTTTAAGTCGTTTAGTCTTGGAGTCCAGCAGTCGTCTGTCGTGAAGTCACCCCTTCTGCTCATCACTCTAAAATGACACGAAAAAATGTAATGGAAGAATTTTCAACACAGAGGCACAGAGAAACGAGGGTGCGAAGGTTTGAAGATGTGAAGGTGTGAGAATAATGTAAAAATGTAAAATGTAAAATGTAGAATTAAGAGTAATGTGAAGATTTTCAATCCGTGAATTGTTAGATGAGAGTTGATTTTTTTAGTCTTTTAGTCATGGAGTCCAGCAGTCGTTTGTCGTGAAGTCTTCCCTTCTGCTCATCACATCTCCCTTCTCCCGAATTTTTATGAATCTGGCATCCCCCTGTTTTATATCAATTCTAATAGGTCTAACTAACTGGAAATAATGGAGATAATATATGTTGAAAAGAATCAACCATTCGGGAGGTCTCCGACCATCCAGAAGGTTTCAGATGGGAGGTCTTTAACAAAGCTAAGTTACCTCCTGGATGGTCGATAGACCTCCCGGATGGTGACGACA
>JAVCCT010000094.1 GCA_030765325.1 Candidatus Stygibacter frigidus
AATAATGTCAGTATGTGCTAAGTTGTTGGGGGAGATGTCTGGCATATAGGACTTATAGGTCGTATAGGGCTTATAAGAAATAATGGCATCAACAGTCAAAAAAGGCTTGCCTGAATAAAAACAATAATATTAATGACTTTGAGAAATATTATAAATACTGGGAGGTGCAAATGCGAAACTTAGAAGGTAAATTAGTCAGCAGTGGTGGGCGTTATGCGATTATAGTGAGCCGATTTAATGAACTGATAAACAGTAAACTTCTTTCTGGAGCAAAGGACTGTCTATTGCGTCATGATGTGAAGGATGAAGAAATAGATGTTATCTGGGTACCCGGGGCATTTGAAATACCTTTGGTGGCAGATAAATTATGTGAGAAAAAATATGCTGCAGTAATTGCCCTGGGGACAGTGATCCGTGGTGCAACTCCACATTTTAATTATGTAAGTGCCGAAGTGAGTAAAGGTATAGCCCAGGTATCGCTTAAGCATGGCAAGCCGGTGATTTTTGGAGTACTTACCACAGATACAATCGAGCAGGCAATAGAACGAGCCGGTACAAAATCTGGCAATAAAGGCTGGGATGCAGCAATTTCTGCGCTTGAGATGGTAAATCTTTTGAAGGAAATAAAATAGATGGGTTTAAGACGTAAGAGTAGAGAGATTGCATTTAAGGTATTATATAGCCTGGAATATGCGGATACTAATGAGATACTTGGACATCTGGAGCTATTGGAATTTTATCCAGATAAGCTTAAGGAAGTGATGGATGAATTTGAAAGGCAGCCAGATCCACGAGTTTCTGAATTTGCAGAATTTATTATCCGTAATACGATTCTGCATGAGGAAGAGATTGACAGACTGATTGCGCTTTATTCAAAGAACTGGAGCTTAGACAGACTGGCAGTAACAGATAAATCACTTTTGAGAATGGGTATATTTGAGATATTATTTACCGAAACTCCGGCAGCTATCATCATGGATGAAGTAATTGAAATCGCCAAAAGGTTCTGTTCCGAAAGTTCAGGCAAGTTCATCAATGGCGTCTTGAATGCAGCAGCTAATTACGGTGAGACCTCAAAAGCTGATAAGAAAGAGGAAATTTAAGAAATGGGTCAGATACGTTGTGAGATCGGGTTAATAGTTTATAATGAAGCGGATAATATTGGAAGATTGATCCAGGCATTGGAGCAGCAGGAGCTTGATCAGGTAGTGATAGACCGCATTATCGTGGTATCCAGTGCCTGTCATGATGGCACCGATGATATAGTCCGCGAGAAGATGAAGCTTAATGACCGGATTGAACTGATCACAGAAGCTGAGCGAAATGGTAAGTCAGCAGCTATCAATAAATTTCTGGCAGTGGCAAAAAGCGAGATATTGATCGTGGAAAGTGGTGATACATTGCCGGCAAAAGATACTATCGAGAAGCTGGTGAGAGCCTTTGCTGATAAGAATATCGGAGCTACCGGAGGCAGACCAGTTCCAGAAAATAATCGCAAAGGATTAACAGGACATCTGGTTCATATTCTTTGGGAGATGCATCACTTAATGGCTCTGAAATCTCCTAAGCTGGGTGAGATGATAGCATTTCGCAATATATTTCCAGCAATACCTTCTCATAGTGCAGTAGATGAAGCCAGTATTGAAGCGATCATACTAGAGCATGGACTTGCATTGCAATACGTTGATGATGCTATTGTATATAATAAGGGACCAGAGAAATTCAGTGAATATTTGAGTCAGCGCAGGCGCATAGCCAGCGGGCATTTATGGTTAAAAGATAACCAGCAATATAACGTGGCATCACAGGATTCCGGATTACTGTTTAGAATAATGAAAAAGCAATTTAGAGACAGACCAGGAGAATGGTTTTATTTGATATTATCTATCAAAGTAGAGATATTAAGCCGTTTTCTGGGCTGGTGGGACTTGAATATATTGAGAAAGAATCCCTTTAAATGGGATATAGCAGCTACGAGCAAAAATATAAAAAGAGAAATATAAAGTGCTGGAAATATTACCAAAGATATTAAAGTATAAACTGGCATATGCCAAGGGTGGACGGACACCTTTGCCTATGAATTACACGATCAGTCTGCTGTATACCTGCAATTCGCGTTGCAGTACCTGCAATATATATGAAAAGAAGGCAAAGAATCTTACCTTATCAGAATATAAAGAGATATTTAAGCATTTAGGCAAATCACCTTACTGGATAACTTTCAGTGGGGGAGAGCCATTTTTGCGAACTGATATAGATGATATCTGCAAAGCAGTATATAAGCAATGCAGACCTGCTATTATCAATATTCCCACGAATGGGATATTAACTGAACTGATAATTGAGAAAGTGCAAAATATCACCAGTTCATGCCCCAAAACGCAATTTGTGATCAATTTATCAATAGATGGAATTGGTGAGCAACATGATAAGATCAGAAATGTGGAAGGTAACTATGAAAAAGTGATAGCTACTTATCATGGTTTGAAAGCATTGAAGGCGAAAAATCTATCAATAGGAATTCACACAGTTATCTCAGCCTTGAATGTAGGAGATTTTCATAGTATAGCCAGTGAACTGATCCAGCTAAAACCTGATTCATATATAACAGAGATAGCAGAAGAGCGGGAGGAACTGGACACGATGGGAGCAGATATAACACCTGATATGGTTTCATATAAGGCAGCGATAGATTTTTTGATCCATCGCATCAAGAATGGCAGATATAAAGGAATAGGCAAGATCACTGAAGCCTTTAGAATAGAATATTATGAACTGGTAAAATTGATAATGCGCGATCATAAGCAGATCATCCCCTGTTATTCGGGGGTCACTTCTGCCCAGATCTCACCAGATGGCGATATCTGGAGCTGCTGCATAAAAGCAAGATCACTGGGAAATCTGCGGGAGAATGATTATGATTTTAGACGCATCTGGAGTGATCATAATGCTATTCTGGAACGTCAATCAATAAAAAATATGGAATGCTGGTGTCCACTTGCTAATGCAGGATACACTAATATGCTGATGAATATTCCCATCCTGATGAGGGTATTTTACCGCAGCTTTATTAAATGGTATAATTAGAAGGGAAATGCGATGATCAAGATATTTGATAGTTCCAAAAATTTCCCGGGCAATTATATCTACCTGGATCACTTTCCGGGTCAAAACAGGAATATTATGCTCTTATTAAGCCATCATTCAGAAGATAGCTTTAGCAGTCAAATACTGGAGAATCTGTTAAGTGAGATAATAGAGCTTGATCTTGATAACATATCTGAAGATAAGATCATTTCAGCCTTACAGAGCTTTTTTGTAGAGATCAATTGGCGCATATATTCTTTATTAGGTCAAAGACCTGATCTGGAGCGAGGAGTATCATTATTTTTAGGGGTCATGGAGAATGATCGGTTATATTTTGTTCAATTTGGCAGATATTTCATGGGTATATTTGAGAAAACAGAATTCAAGGAAATAGGGCGGAAATGGGATAATCTGGCAATGACATCACGAGATGACCTGATGCTTTTGGGTTCCCGAGATGTGGATATTGCAGTAAAAGTAGAACAGATTATAATCCCTGAAAGCAGTTATTTTCTGGTGATAGATAATAGTGCAGCAATGCTTCTTAAGAACCTGGGTCTTAATTATTTGAGTATTAATGAGCATCTGAATCAATTAAAAGCAAAAGATAAATTTGGATTTTTATTATTGAAATTCTGGGAACAGAAAGCATCCAGTAATACTCCCTGGCGCCGCAGGAAAAGAGTAAATCGAACAGCAACGATATTATTGATTTTGATAATTTTAAGTGCTGCTTATGTATATTATGGTAAAAACCTGATTGATGATCTATTCAGCCGGCTTAAATTTACGCGTAATGAATTTACACGTAATGACATCAAGGAGCAATTTTTTTTACTCCAGGAGCAGGCGCAGGATCTATTGAATCAACTTGCTAATGAGGATATGAATATCGCTATATTCCCTCAGCAGAAAATATTAATGGAATCAGACTGGGAGATGAATATCACCAGGGATTTCAGCAGCAATACTTGTTTTGATTATCGGGGTATTTATGCTGCAAGTGGCAGATCCATGTATCAGATCGACAAACGAAATGCAGAGATCAAATGGGAAAAAAGTTTTGATTCAAAAATCGAGGTGTTGCGGTTGGTGGATGCCAATCGCATTCTGGTATCACTTGCAGATGGCAAATTGATATGTCTTAATCGAGATGATGGCAAGCAGATATGGGAAGCAGAATATGATATTCCTGACACATACAGCCTGCAACAGGGATTGAGTGTGATAAGCCTAAATCAATATCGTCAATTAGATGATAGCGTGTTTTTGATCTTTGAAGGCAAAAAACTTACATTATCTCAAGTGAGATCGGGAGAAGTGATCTCTGAATTTGAAAACGATAAGAAAATAGATGGGATCAGTGAATATGATGTACTTGATAAATGCATCTATATCACTGCCGGGAATAAATTGAAAAAGATAAATATAAAAGTTAAAACATGAGGAAAATAGAGTTATGGATATTAAGAAACAATATGAACCGCAGGAAATAGAAAAAAAGTGGTATGACCACTGGATAGAGAAAGGGTATTTTACCCCGAAGATAGATAAAAGTAAGAAGCCCTATACAATATTGATCCCACCACCAAATGTGACGGGGCATCTTCACATGGGTCACGTACTAAATAACACAATACAAGACGTTATGATCCGTTATAAAAGAATGACAGGAGTTCCCACATTATGGCTTCCAGGAGTGGATCATGCGGGAATAGCGACCCAGAACGTAGTAGAGAAGGAACTTGCAAAAGAGGGTAAAACTCGGCATGATATTGGCAGAGAAGCACTTCTGGAAAGGATCTGGGAATGGAAGCATGCCAAAGGCGGTAGAATAATCCAACAGCTTAAAAAGCTGGGAGCATCTTGCGACTGGACACGTCAGCGTTTTACAATGGATGATCAATTATCTGAATCAGTGAAAGAAGTGTTTATTAGTCTTTATGAAAAAGGCTTGATCTATAAAGGCAAGAGGATAATCAATTGGTGTCCACGCTGTGTTACTGCACTTGCCAATGATGAAGTGGAACACGAAGATGAAGCTGGAAAATTATGGGAGATCAGATATCCTGTAAAAGAAAGTGATGCTTATATATCTGTGGAAACCACCAGACCAGAGACAATGCTGGGAGATACGGCAATAGCAGTAAATCCTGCTGATGATCGCTATAAAGGAATGATAGGAAAAACCGTGATCCTGCCACTTATGAATAAGGAAATACCAATTATAGCTGATGATTATGTGGATATGGAATTTGGTTCAGGATGCGTTAAGATAACCCCTGCGCATGATCCTAATGATTTTGAGGTAGGACAAAGACATGATCTGGAGCAGATACTGGTAATTGATGAGCATGGAATAATGAATGAAAATACCCCTGGAAAATATCAGGGTATGGATAGATATCAATGTCGTAAGGCAATATTGGAAGATCTAAAGGAACTGGGTTTACTTGGTAAAATAACAGAGCATCAACATGCTGTGGGACATTGTTACCGATGTGATACAGCAATTGAGCCTTATCTTTCTGATCAATGGTTCGTAAAGATGAAACCCATGGCTGAAAAAGCTATTGAGGTGGTTAATAGCGGGCAGGTAAAATTTCAGCCGGAACGCTGGATAAAAGTCTATCTGCACTGGATGGAAAATATCCGTGACTGGTGCATATCACGTCAAATATGGTGGGGACACAGAATACCAGCCTATTATTGTGAATCTTGCGAAAAGATGGTTATCGCAAAAGAGACACCTGAAACTTGTCCTGATTGCGGTAAGCATGAATTCAGGCAGGATGAAGATGTACTTGATACCTGGTTCAGCAGCTGGCTGTGGCCCTTTAGTACATTGGGTTGGCCCAAAGAGACTGAAGACCTTAAATATTTCCTACCTACTAATCTACTGGTTACAGCTCCCGGCATCATCTATCTGTGGGTAGCCAGAATGATCATGAGTACTCTGGAATTTAGAGGAGTGATCCCGTTTGACACAGTGCTTTTGCATGGTATGGTCTTAGATGAGAATGGCAGAAAGATGTCAAAGAGCCTGGGTAATTCACCTGACCCTATTGATATTATCGATAGTGTTGGAGCTGATGCTTTACGCTTTTCCATGATCTATAACACACCTAAGGGACAAGACAGCTATTATGGAGAGAACATCCTGGAGACGGGGCGTAATTTTGCTAATAAGATATGGAATGCATTTAGATATATAATGATGAATGTGGAAAACATCGAAGGCAGTTTGACAGAATCTGAGCTGGAAATGGAACTTGCTGATAGATGGATCTATAGCAGATTGCAGCAGACCATTGCCAAAGCAGAAGAATGCTATGAAAACATCCGGTTAAATGATGCTGCCCTATTGATCCAGGAATTTATCTGGAAGGAATTTTGCAGCTGGTATCTGGAATTATCGAAGGAACGCATCTATAATGATGAAAATCCTGCAGGGCAAAAGACTGTGAAATATATTCTGCTTGATATATTGCAGAATTCCATGCGACTATTGCAGCCCTTGATGCCCTTCATTGCGGAAGAAATCTGGGATAATCTTAAAAACTGGGTACCGAATCTGGAGGAATCAGTTGTGATAGCCTGCTTCCCGGCAAGCGATGAAACTAAGATAGCTGAAGATATAGAAGCAGAGATGTCTATGATCCAGGAATCAATCACAGTGATCAGGAATTTGCGGAAGCAGGTTAATCTGCCACCTAAGATTCAGGTAAAAGTTTTCATTAAAACTGTAACTGATGATCAGGATAAATTGCTGAAAGAAAATCTTAATTACTTTAGTAAACTGGCAAATGTGTTCGAGATTGATGCTGGGAAGGAAATGGCTAAACCTGAGGGTGCATTAGCAGATGTGGTTATGGGAATGGAGATATATCTTCCCTTGAGCGGATTGATAGATGTGGAAGCAGAGCGGAAGCGCTTGCAAAAGCAGATCGATAAACTGGAAATAGAATTAAAAAAGATTAATGGAAAACTGCAAAATGAGAAGTTCATAAGCAGTGCCCCGGAAAATATCGTTAAAAAAGAAAGAGAAAAGTATGATGAAGTTAAGACCAAATATGATAAGACTTTGGAACTTCTAAACGGTTTAAATTAACAGGAGGATATAATGACAGAAGAAAAAGAAAAAGCTCAGGAAATCATTGTGGAAATCAATGAAGATTCTAAGAAAGCAAATGATATTTATGATAATCTTCGTAAAAAAGTGAATTCTTTCAGAAAGGATAAATTTAAGGGAAAATACGGAGAGATACTTGAATATCTCTTCCTGCTACCAGATTTATTGGCTCTGATGGTAAGGCTTGCTGGAGATAAAAGAGTGCAATCAACTCAGAAATTAATGATCGGTGGAATTATTCTATATGTGATCTCACCAATAGATATTATTCCTGATTTTATCCCAGTTCTAGGGCTGGTTGATGATCTGCTGCTGGTGGTTTATGGTTTGAATGCACTTCTTAATGAGATTGATCCGCAAATAGTGCGTGAACACTGGAGTGGTGAAGATGATCTTCTGCTAACGCTTAAAAACGCAATATTTGTGGCAGAGAGATTTTTATCTCGTAATGTGGTAAAAAGAATATCGACAATCTTTAATAAGCTGACTGGGAAATAGTTAATGAAGTTATTGATTGGTACAAAAAATAGAGATAAATTCAGCGAGATCAGAGAAATCCTCTCTGGTCTCGCTTTTGAACTGCTTTCTGCGGCTGACTATGACGGCCTTCCTGATGTGGTGGAAGATAAAGACACTATTGAAGGAAATGCGATCAAGAAAGCGGAAGAAATGGCTGAGCGATCAAAGATGTATGTACTGGCGGATGATACCGGATTATTTGTAGATGCTTTGGGTGGAGATCCGGGCGTGTATTCTGCCAGGTATGCAGGTGAAACATGCAGCTATCGTGATAATAGAATGAAACTACTGGCTGAGATGACTGGCATCACAAATAGAAATGCCAGCTTCCGCACAGTGGTGGCATTGGCTGATAGTGATGGTAAAGTGATTGCCACTGTGGAAGGAAGAGTGGAAGGTGAAATCATTTTTGAGGAAAAGGGAGATAAAGGCTTTGGCTATGACAGCATATTTTTATGTCATGAAACAGGGAAAACTTTTGCTGAAATGAGTTCGGAAAAGAAGCATAAGATCAGTCATAGAGGACGGGCTTTTAGGAAAATGACAGAAAAAATCAAGGAATTAAATATACTGTAAGGGGGTATAATGGTTAATCCATCAATATTCAGACAATATGATATCAGAGGTGTGGTAGATCAGGATCTAACGCCGGAAGTGCTTTATTTGATTGGTAAAGGTTATGGAACTTATATAAAACGGAAGGGAGCAAAAAATTGTGTTATTGGAGGAGATGCCAGGCTCTCGACTCCTGAATTCAAAAAAGAATTCACGCAAGGTTTGCTGGAAACTGGCATAGATGTGATTGATGTAGGCATAGTTGCCACTCCAGTGCTTTATTTTTCTATCTGGAAACTCAATACTGATGGGGGAGTGGTGATCACGGCAAGTCACAATCCTGCTGAATATAACGGGATAAAATTAAATCTTGGTTTAGGTAGTGTTTTCGGTGAACAAATCCAGGAAATACTGCATCTAATCCAGAATAATGATTTCGAAGCGGGAAAGGGAGTTAGGACAGAAGATGATACCATGAGCGAAACTTATAAAGATTATATTGTAGATAATCTGCATATCAGCCGACCTGTAAAAGTTGCCGTTGATGGTGGAAATGGTACCGGTGGTCCTTATCTGCCAGAAATACTCAGAAGATGCGGGTGTGAAGTAGAAGAAATATATTGCGAAATGGATGGCACATTCCCTAATCATCATCCTGATCCTACAGTTGAAAAGAACATGAAAGACTTGCAGAAACTGGTAAAAGCTGAACATATTGAAATCGGTCTGGGACTGGATGGAGATGCTGATCGGATTGGAGTGATTGATGAAAAAGGCAAAATGCTTTATGGTGATCAGATTTTGAATATTATCGTGCGGGATTTCCTCAAAGATAATAAAGGTGAAAAGATCATAGCTGACGTGAAATGCTCCAAGAATCTGTTTGATGATATTAAAAACCAGGGTGGAATACCTATTATGTATAAGACAGGACATGCCAATATCAAGATGAAAATGCACCAGGAAGGTATTAAAGTATCTGGTGAGATGAGTGGACATATATTCTTGAAAGACAGATATTTAGGATATGATGACGCTATCTATGTGGGTGCACGTCTGGTGGAAATCGTGGCTAACTCCAAACTACCTGTAAGTGAGATGCTTTCTGATCAGCCAGTTATGTATAATACTCCGGAATTACATATAGAGAGTACTGATGCTGAAAAGTTCAAAATCGTTGATAAAGTGCGGGATTCCTTTATCGCTGAAGGATGTGAGGTAAACGATATTGATGGAATGAGATTAACTTTCCCAGATGGCTGGGCTTTATGCAGGGCTTCTAATACTACACCTCTCCTTGTTCTCAGATTTGAAGCAGAGACAGCGGAAAGACTTAAGGAAATCCAGCAATTAGTTGAAGCAAGGGTGAAAAAATATTTATAATTAATATATCAGGTAAATATGCTAAAACCACCAGATAATGGTGGTTTTTTTTTATTAAGAGACTTAATAACTAATATTTCCGACTTGTCGTAATTGTCATAAATACAATAACTTATATTCTTAATGCGGAATTCCCTAT
>JAVCCT010000005.1 GCA_030765325.1 Candidatus Stygibacter frigidus
AAAAGTTAAATATAGGGGTATGTATAAGGGGAGTCGTGAGTCGGGTATTTTTTTAAAGTTAAATATTAGGGTATATATATCTCAAAAAGGGCAAAAATGTTAGGTTTTGTTGTAATTCACATTATTGCAGTTGGTTATGACCTTACATTTCCTTACATTTCCTTACATTTTGTTGAGTAATTGAAAATTGAAAATGGTAAATTGAAAATTAAATGTGGAAGGTAGTTAGGGAGAAGGGGAATAACGAGGGAACGAGGGAGTGAGGGTGAGAAAGGGGGAGTAAGTGAGAAGTTTCAATTAATAAGATAATCAATGAGATAAAAGGGTCTTGACCTTGAGAAATAGTAAAACATTTTTGACAATTGGAAATAATGTAGATATTAAGGAAAAATATGTTACAGATATTAGGTGCATTAGTAGCTCTGGGACTGCTTGTGGCAGTACATGAAGGGGGTCATTTTCTGGCTGCCCGGTGGTTGGGTGTTTTTGTTGAGAAGTTTTCAATAGGCTTTGGTCCACGACTGGTGAGCTTCAAAGATAAGATGACAGAATATCGGCTATCTTTGATCCCTTTGGGTGGATATGTGAAGATGCGGGGAGAAAATCCTGACGAGGACTTGACTGATACGAGCGGCAGTTTTCTGGCATTAGTGTGGTGGAAGCGGGCTATAATAGCTTTTGCTGGACCTTTTACAAATCTGCTATTTGCTATATTGATCCTGATCATTACCTTTATGATGGGAAAAAATTATGAAGACTTCAGCCCCTATATTGGCAGAGTGGAAGCAGCTGAGACATCATATCAAACCGATAATCTGGGATATTTGCAAGCGGGAGATAAACTTATCAGCATCAATGATAAGGAAATCACAAGCTGGAATGACAGCTATGGTGCGATCTCAGATGGGGTTAATGACCTTTTAATCGAAAGAGACGGCAGAGAAATCAATTTAACGCTGCGCTTCAGCCAATTAGCCTGGGTTGAACAGATATATCCGGAGACAACAACTACAATTGGAGAGGTATCTCCAGGTTTACCGGCTTATAATGCAGGTTTGATGGAAGGAGATAAAGTAATTTCCATTAATGGAGTGCCCGTGAATGACTGGTATGAATTGCGCCAGCAGGTAAAAGCAACCGAAGGCAAGACGGTGAAAATAGAGATCGAGCGAGAAGGTGGCAGATTTGAGCGTGAGATCAAGCTTCAGAAAAACCTGCTTGATGGCAGTCAAGTGATTGGTATCACTCAGAAATTGCCTATGGAAGTTCATGAAAGCTACAATTTATGGGAAAGCATGAAATATGGCAGTTTGACTGCTGCAGATTTTATGATCCTTAATTATGTGGGAATATCCAAGCTGGTGCTGAAACCGACAGAATTAAAAAATAATTTAGGTGGACCAGTGATGATGTACACCATGAGCAAGCAAACTGTAAAACAGGGTTGGAACTCGATTTTGAATTTTATAGCAATCATCAGCATAATCCTGATGGTGATGAACCTGCTCCCTATTCCCATCCTTGATGGCGGGATAATATTTTTCTGTTTTATCGAAGGCATCAGAGGTAAGGCACTAACGATGAAAACTCAGATTACCCTGCAAAAGATTGGAGCTTCAATTTTGATTTTACTGATGTTTTTTGCTTTCAGTAATGACTTCACGCGGATATTTAAACGCAATGTCTCGATCAAAGATCAGCAAATCGAACTTGGCAAACAAAATGAAGAAGAAGGAATCATACAATGACAAAGCATAAAATATTTTTGAATGACTCGCGTAATATGTCAGCACTTGAAAGTAATACAATTAATCTTGTAATTACTTCTCCCCCTTATTGGCAGTTGAAAGATTATGGGAATTCACAACAAATAGGATTTAATGATAGCTATGAAGATTATATTAACAATCTTAACCTAGTATGGCAAGAGTGTAATCGTGTACTAAAACAAGGTTGCCGTCTATGTATTAATATTGGTGATCAATTTGCAAGGGCTGTTTATTATGGCAGATATAAAGTAATACCTATACGGACTGAAATTATCAGATTTTGCGAAACAATCGGTTTGGATTATATGGGAGCTATTATCTGGCAAAAAGTTACTAATACTAATACAAGCGGTGGTGCAACTATTATGGGTTCATTTCCATACCCGCGTAATGGTATTTTGAAACTTGACTATGAATTTATTCTAATTTTCAAAAAACCTGGTAAGGAAAAGGAGAAAATCTCCAAAGAATTAAAAGAAAAATCCAAAATGACTAAGGATGAATGGAATGAATACTTTCGTGGTCACTGGAATTTTAGTGGAGCCAGACAGGATAAACATCTAGCAATGTTTCCAGAAGAGCTTCCCCGCCGGTTGATCAAAATGTTTTCTTTTGTTGATGATACAATTCTCGATCCATTTCTTGGAAGCGGTACAACTGCCCTGGCAGCTAAAAATCTGGAGAGAAATTCGGTCGGATATGAAATCAATCCGGAATTTGAGGCGATTATAAAAAAGAAAATTGGGTGGGATGAACCTGATATCTTTAGAAGTTTTGAATTAGAAGTTATAAATGGTTCTCCATCTTCAGAAAATAATGTCAACTTGATAGAAAACCTTCCTTACAGATTTAAAGACCCAATCAAACTTGATAAAAAAATAAATCCGAAAAAGATGAATTTTGGCTCCAAGATTGATAATACAGACCCTGAAAAAACACCATATTATTCAGTTAGGAAAATTATCTCGCCAACTATCTGGTTGCTCAATAATAATCAGATCATCCGATTAATAGGATTAAGGGAACAGAGTGATAGAAATTTTGAAGCAATGGAATATTTAAAATCAAAACTTTCAGGTCAAAAGATATTCTTGAGATTTGATGATATCAAACATGATGAAAAAAATAATCTGTTATGTTATGCTTACTTAAAAAACAAAACGTTTATCAATGCCCATTTAATCAAAGAAAGACTTGTGGAAGTAGATAGTAATATTCCATTTACTTATAAATCAAAATTTAATAGATTAAGGAGAGAAAATGGCTAAGGAATGGATTCTTAATAGTGCGATGAATAGATTTCAGCTAAACTTCAAAAGAAATGTTGGAGCAGTTTCAGAAGCTATAAGGCTCTGTCAGCCAAAAAGTATTAGTGACTGGGAAAAATATTATTTTAATAAAATTCGCTCTCGCGAGCATATAATTGAATTAGGGCAAAAATTATACATAAAAATAACAGAAGTGATTCAGAGTGAAGTAGAAGAGATCACAGAGCAAGATTGTATTACATATATATTAAATATGGTGATCAGCAGAACTTATGATGGTTATACAACAGAAATAAAAACTATTTATGGACAATTAGAAAAAATCCTCGACATCAAGATTTCAGCAGCACCAGATGAATGGGACAGGCTTTTTAATGTGGATTTTTATATTCAAATAAAGGAGAAGTATATAGGTATTCAGGTCAAACCTCTTCAAAATATATCTCAAATTTCACAGATATTTAAAGAAAGAAATATCCAAAAAAATACTCATGAGAAATTTAAGAAGAAATATGGTGGTTCAGTGTTTTATATCTTTTCAACTAAAATTAATGGAAAAAAAGAGATAGCTAACAGAGAGGTTATCGATGAGATTAGAGCAGAGATTGACCTTTTAAAATCGACTGATGTCATTTAAATATAAACTAGAAAGTGTAAGCGGAAAAGCCAGGGCAGGGGTGATCACCACTCCTCATGGCAAAATCGAGACTCCTATTTTTATGCCGGTGGGTACCCGTGCTACCGTGAAAGGTGTGATGCCCAGAGATTTGAAAGAAGATATTGGAGCAGAGATAATTCTGGGGAATACTTATCATCTATATTTGCGTCCGGGGCATGAACTGATCGCAGAAGCTGGCGGGTTACATGAATTTATGGGCTGGGACAGACCTATACTTACTGACAGCGGAGGATTTCAGGTGATGAGCCTGTCTGGTTTGAGAAAGATCACGGCTGAAGGCGTACGTTTTCAATCTCATATTGATGGCAGTTATCATATGTTTAGTCCGGAAAAAGTGATGGAAATCCAGAATGCCATTGGAGCTGACATCATAATGTCCTTTGATGAATGCCCCCCATATCCAGCCACCAAGAAATATGTGGCAGAATCACTAAAGACAACACTTGACTGGGCAAGAAGGGGTAAAGCAGCCCATAAGCGTAAAGATCAGGCACTTTTTGGCATTGTGCAGGGTGGAATATATGAAGACCTGAGGCAGGAAAGTGCTGAAGCACTTATGGAGATGGATTTTCCAGGATATTCTATCGGTGGACTTGCAGTGGGAGAAGAAAAAACGCACATGCTGCGTATTACAGAGTATTTGAATGGAATCCTGCCTGCAGATAAACCGCGTTATTTGATGGGAGTGGGCACACCAGAAGATATTTTGAATAATATTGCTAATGGAGTGGATATGTTTGATTGCGTGATGCCTACCCGAAATGCCAGAAAGGGTACACTGTTTACACGTAATGGCAAACTGATCGTAAAAGCAGCTCGCTACAAAAAGGATTTTGATCCCATTGATAGCGAATGCACTTGCTATACCTGCCGAAATTTCAGCAGGGCTTATCTAAGACATTTATTTTCAGTGGATGAATTGCTGGCAATGACCCTTGCTTCTATTCACAGTTTACATTTTTATCTTGATCTGGTGAGATGGAGCCGGGCAGCAATACTGGAAGGAAACTTCGAATCTTTCCGACAGCATATGCTGAGCAGGATGCAGGGGGGAGCATGAAAAAAACAGTAATATCGATATTGATGATGATATTTTTCATTACATGTATTGAAGCAGAAAGTGTTGAATTGGACAGCCTGCATATACCTCATCGCAGCCCTCTTAAGGCAGGTCTTCTTTCTGCCGTGATACCTGCTGGTGGACAAATTTATAATCATGCCTATATTAAAGGTGCAGCTGTAATTGTTCTGGAAGGCTTATTTCTGGGCTATGCGATCAAAAACCACCAGAAAGCTGATGACTATTATAATCGCTGGAAAGATACAGATAACCAATTTGACTATGATAATTATGAATTTCATTGTGAAAGATATAAAAGTCAGGCTTGGTGGCTGGGGATCACAATATTTCTCTCAACGCTGGATGCAGTGACTGATGCTTATCTTTATGATTTTGATTATCAAAAACAGAAAGTCAGACTTAAGTTTGACAATAGATCAGTAATACTGGAATATAAATTTTAGGGGAAAATATGGATATTAGATATGTGATAGCAATTGATGGACCCGCAGCTTCGGGAAAAAGCACCACAGCTAAACAGCTTGCCAAGTTGCTGCATTATGTGTATATTGACAGCGGAGCAATGTATAGAGCATGTGGTTTGAAGGCATTACAAAAAGGTATAAAGCTAACTGATCATGAATCGCTAAAGGAAATGCTTTCTCATATTGATATCAGAATTGAATATGCTCCCGAAGGGAACAAGATTTACCTTGATAATAATGATGTATCTGCACGGATTAGAGAAGCAGATATAACGCGATTGGCTTCTGAAATAGCCGTTATTGGCATAGTGCGTGAAAGAATGGTGGAATTGCAGCGCAAAATGGGTGAAGAAGGTGGAGTTATCATGGATGGCAGAGATATAGGAACTGTAGTATTTCCTGATGCTGACTATAAATTTTTTATGGTTGCAGATGTGAAAACCCGGGCATTACGTCGCTGGCAGGAAGCAACAGAGAAAGATGAAAAACTTATTCTGGAAGAAGTGGAGCAGGAATTGCTTTGGCGTGATAAGAATGATTCCACACGTAAGCACTCACCTTTAAGGCAAGCTGAAGATGCTATACTTATAGATACTTCAGCAATGAGCATTCAGCAACAGGTCGAATATATTTACCAGATTGTCAGGGAGGGAAAATGTATGAAGTAGTACAGTTTTTTTTCAGGATACTAATGGTGATAATGCGAAAGGAAGTGATTGGGAGAGAAAGACTTGATAACTCACATAACTGCCTGATATGCGCCAATCATATTTCCGCAAATGACCCTCCAATGATCGGTTCTTTGATCAGGGGAAAGATCAGTTACCTGGGAAAATCAGAGCTTTTTAAAAAGAAATGGCTGGGAGATTTCCTTTTTAGGATGCACGTTATCCCGGTGCGTCGGGGTAGAATGGATCGTAAAGCACTTAGACTGGTAAATGAAAGGCTCGAGAATGGAGAAAGTCTTATGGTGTTTCCTGAAGGCACTCGCAAAGCTACCACTATTAAGCCCGGGGTGGGTAAATTTGCTCTGGAAATGCAGAAAAATATACTGCCTGTCTTTATAGAAAATTCAGATGATATCTGGGGTTGTTTGATCGGAAAGAAGCATTTAAAATTTGTGGTTGGACAATATATAAAAATAGACCAGTTCAAAGACCTGGAGCACACTAAAGAACATTATCAGTATGTAGCAGATTATGTGATGGAAAGGATAAATGAGCTCAAAGATTGAAATCAAATTAGCACCTAATTCAGGATTTTGTTTCGGCGTAAAAAGGGCTATCAAACTCGCCAGAGAAGCTGCTGAAACTAATAAACAAATAGTAACACTGGGACCAATTATCCATAATCCGCAATTAGTTGAAAGTTTCAGAGAAAGAGGGGTGGACTCAGTAAATGATCTGGATCAGGTAACTACTCAAACAGTTATTATCCGTTCCCATGGTGTTGATCAAGATATTCTGGAAGAGCTGAAAAAGAAAGGTGTTGAAATTATTGACGCAACCTGCCCTTATGTTGCCAAAGCTCAGGAACTGGCAAAAAGATTGAGCAATGAAGGTTATCCGGTAGTGATCATGGGTGATTCCAATCATCCTGAAGTGAAAGGAATTAGATCATATATTGATGGAGAGGTATTTGTAATTGATAATAATGACACTTTACCTGATAAAATCTTCCCCCGTCTGGGGCTGATTTCTCAAACCACAAAAAGCCTGGAAGATTTTCAGCAGGTAGCAAGCTCATTGGTACCCAAAGCCAAGGAATTACGCATTGTTAACACAATCTGTTCAGCAACAAGTGTACGTCAACATGCAACATTACTATTAGCCAGGGAAAGTGATATAATGATTGTCATTGGTGGCTTCAATAGTTCGAACACAAAAATGCTTGCCAAAATTTGCCATAATATTATTGAGACACAACATATCGAAACGGCTGTAGAACTGCAGGGAGAGTGGTTCAAAGGGAAGCATAAAATAGGTATGACAGCAGGAGCATCTACACCGGATTGGATTATTGTAAATATTTATAATGAAATAAATAAATATACCGGGAGCGGTTCGCCGTATGTCTCCAGAATAGAAGAGATTCCCGGTTATAAGGAGTGAAAATGTTTATTATCGATCAAGAAGAAGAAAAAGTAGTTGTTCCTGTCAAAGAAAACACAGAAGAGACTACAGAGAAAGACGAAACACAAGAGCCGGTAGAAGAAACTCAACCGGATGAACCTGAAACCGAAGCAGTGGAAGAAGAAAAAGAAGTTGAACCTGTCGAAGAAAACGCAGAAGAGACTAAAGAGAAAAATGAAACAAAAGAACCAGTAGAAGAAACTCAACCGAATGAATCCAAAGCCGAAGCAGTAGAAGAAGAAAAAGAAGTTGAACCTGTTGAAGAAAACACAGAAGAGATTACAGAAAAAGAAGAAACAAAAGAGCCAGTTGAAGAAACTCAACCGGATGAAGCCAAAGTCGAAGTAGTAGAAGAAGAAGAAGCAACTCAGGAAGTTGCAGAACCCGAAATTGAAGAACCAGCAAAAGAGCCAAAAACACCTGAAGAAGATATGATGGAATTGATGGATCAGCATTTTGCTAAATTCAAAGAAGGCGAAATTATTGATGGTTATGTTGTCAGCGTAGATGAACGTGCAGTACTGATTGATATAGGATTCAAATCAGAAAGCCCAATATCAATCAAAGAGTTCAATCCTACAGATTTACCTAAAATTGGCACACCTATCAAAGTTTATATTGATTCAGTTGAAGATATTAGCGGCAGAATCAAGCTTTCTAAGAAAAAAGCAGATTTTTACCTTAATCTCAAAGAGTTACAGCGCTTAATGGAGGAAGATGAAACTGTTAATGGCGTCCTCCGTCGCCGCGTTAAAGGTGGAATGATAGCTGAGATCATGGGCTTGGAAGCCTTCCTGCCGGGTTCACAAATTTCTA
>JAVCCT010000367.1 GCA_030765325.1 Candidatus Stygibacter frigidus
GGAGTTGCTCCACCAGTAGAATTTGGTGTAATGCCTGTGCCAGCAGAACTAAAAAGATGCATATCAGTTACTTCTAAGGGGAATATACCAGTAGTTGGATTACTTGAAGGCCAGGCACTATCCATCCAGGTATTTGATGAATTGCTGAACCACATGATAATTTCCCAATCAGATGTGGGACGTCCACCTAAATCAGCCCAGGGTATTGCTACTTCCGCATAATTTCCAGTCTCTGGTGCATAACCGCTTTTATCTGTTGGATCAACAAAATTATTATTGCTATCGTTATCGTATAGGTTTGTAAAAGTTACCCATGTTTCTCCATTCCAATAAGCTCCTATAGCAAATATATATTCTAAATTATGAGTGCCATCATTATTAGCTACAAAATTATATCCTCCCCATTCAGGTGGGGCATAACCATTAAATGTTCCAGGGTCTTTGTCAATTGCGATTACAAATTTATTAGCAGTTAAATTAATGTTAATATCAATAAATTCTCCGGCATATAAATAAGTGTCATCCCAGGTAAGATAATATTTTCCGTCACCACTGACATTCTCATCTGCGCTGAAATCACTGCTGCTGCCTGTAAATGTTACTGTATGATAAGTAGTCCCATCATGAGTAGTGGCATTTGTGGAAGTAGTACCATCAGTAGCAGAATAATAATCAGAATTATCTTCTGCAGTATATAATCTGAAATAATAAGTAGAATTTGCATCTAAACCAGTATAGGTATAGTTACTTCCAGTTCCTTTAAAGATCACTGTGCCATCACCAAGAGCATTAGAAACATTGTATTCTGTTCCATTTGTTGGATCAGCACTTAGATCACTACCTTTTCTGGCAATTACCATTACATTACCATAAGTGCCATTTGCAGTCCATTCCACTTTGATCTTGCTGTCACTCAGCATCGTGGAACTTACAGAACTCGGCTTTGGTAAAGCATCTGTAGTTGCATAAGTTATAGCAGCTTCAACTCCAGCAGAATAATAATGCCAGTTTTCAGAGAAAACTTTATAATAGTATGTTGTCCCCGGTTTAAGGAAGTTATCTGTAACCGTGGTTCCACTAACTGAAGGATCATAGCTGCCCTTTACAACTTCATGATCAGTTAGAACCTCATCATCAGAATAGGTGGTTCCCTGGTTAGGAGTCCATGTAACTGCTGAACCCTCTCTTCTTACGATCAACACATTGTGACCATTAACATCCTCAGATAAAGTCAGATCAATATCTGTACTAATATAAGTAGAGTTTTTAGAAACACTTGAAAAAGTGGGATTGTTGAGTGCAGAAACAGAGAAGTACTCAGTAGCAGTAAGTGTTTCTGTATTGCTAAATGAGCCATTAGTAGCATAATGCCATGGGTCATTTGTTTCAGCAATAGCTCTTCCATAAAAATACCAATTTCCTGTCGCTGTAAACTGGAATTCACCGATATCTCTTCTTACCCTTTTATAATCTCCTGCATCTTCATACCAGTCAGCATTAGCCCAATTTTCTCCAGTTCCAGTATTGTTTTGACCAATACCAATTTCGGTTGTTAACCACCAAGTTTGTTGAACTTCCATATTTACATACCACTCCAAAGCAAGTTTATCACCAAGATTATATGTCTGTATCGGCTGACCAAGAGTTAATAAGCGAAGATAAATATCACCAGCAAACATTGATGAGACAAATATTAATAGTATAAAAAAAATCATCCATCTTTTTTTCATAAGCACCTCTTAAATAAATTCATTTTTATAAACTTCTTCTCAAATACAACAACATTCACAATTTAATTTTTTGTAAAGCATTTTTTTTTGAAAATGATTGCATTATAGAAATATCTAAGGTAAAATTAGATTATTCTTGACTACAATGCAATATAAACAATGATCAAACAAGATAAAAGTAATGGTGGAAATATGCAAAAACTGGAATGGGAATATAGAATAATTAAAGACGATCTGAATACTCAAATTAAAGAGATTGAGCGGCATGAAAGAGTATCAGTCAGTCGGGAGAGGATCAAGTTCTTAATATCTGAATCTACGGCAGATCAGATATTTTATTTTAAAAACAATCTGAAGATATTATTACCAGTAAGAAAAGATCGCAGGAGCGGATATCACCAATGGCATCAGGCATTTGAAATATCATTCCCTGCAGAAGTAAGTGATATTTATCTGATATTAAGATCACTGTCGAGTAAAAATCACTGGCTTTCGAGAGATGAGTATAGCTGGTCGCATTTTCTGGATGAATTGATACTTCCAGATAATCAGATCAAGCTGATTGACGTGGATCGCGAAATTCATTTATACAAAATGTCAGATGTTGAGGTAGAATTTTCATATGACTCTTTTAGTGGTTATCATAATTCTTCAATTGCTATCCGTGATCAGAATCCAGATAAGATCAATAAGATGAGGAAGCAGCTTGATCTACTTGATGAAGACAGCAATGATTATGTAACAACTCTCAAGAAATATTTTTTGCGCAAAAAATAATAAAAGCCCCTGAAATTTCAGGAGCTTTTATACTGACATCCCCCTGTTTATCTAAATACTGATATAGATATCACATTGATATATAGCTGGTTAGGCGAGCCTTAGCAGGGATATTTTTCACTCTCAATAACCACCAACTTTAGTTGGTGGTATATTTGTACATACGATAGTGAAGTCACTTCAGTGACTTTTATATATAATTCATATCATTACGAGATTATCTATTATAATATAATTATAATTGAAGTGTGGGAAGTGGCTGAAGCCACTATTTTATGTTAGCACACGCTGACCACCAACTGAAGTTGGTGGTTAATGAGAATGGTATATTGTATTATAGATATTAAACATATATTAATGTTTGGCTTAACGGCATTATAAGAGCTGAAAAAGTATTGAATTTAGTAACTGATATTCCCGACTTGCTGTAAATATCCAAAATATATGCAGTTATCTCTTGCTGGTAAAATCATCGATTTCATATATCCTATCTCACAACGAGATGCACCATTATGCAATTTACCTTTTTGCCTGTTTAGCTGCTTCAGAAACCTTATCCCCATACCCCCCTTTTTTCCCACTAAAACAGTTAAAACATGATTGAGCCCACTCTAAAAAGTCCATTAACAACGAAAGGCTCGAAAATCACGAAAAAAAACAGAAATTAGTTTAAGTACATTTTATTGCTAACATATTTGTTAATAAAGGATTAATGTTCTCTGTGCA
>JAVCCT010000321.1 GCA_030765325.1 Candidatus Stygibacter frigidus
AGTTAACTATAGAATTCGGAGGATTTCGCATCAAGGATATAAGTGATTGTATTTCTTCCAGTTACGACAAGTCGGAAATATCAGTAATAATCAGATCATTAATATCCCGTTTAGGTACATGATGAATCTGGTTTTGATCCCGCCAGTATTTGATGTCATTATTTTGAACATGATCAAGCTGGATCTTTTCCACTGGTTTACCAATAGCGATCACCAGTTCAATCTCGTATTGAGAAGGAATCTTTAACAACTCTTTAAGTCTTGCTCTATCTACTGAGCCAAACATACACCCACCCAGACCGGCTTCTACTGCTCCCAAAAGAATACTCTGACAGGCAATTCCCGTGTCATGACCAATATATGCAGTCATATCTGCTGGTCTAAGGATCATGATATATGCAGAAGGTCTTTCTTCCGGGATTGGATGCTGCCAGTCAGTGAGGTAACCCGCCCATTTTATACAGGTAAAAACATCATTATTTTTGGAGTTGGTATTAGTAAGATAAAAACGTAGAACTTGCCTGTTTGAAGCAGAACCGGAGAGTCTGGCAAGATCAATCAGTGAAATAAGAGTATCTTGTGAGATAGTATGAGAATTATCAAAGCGACGATAACTGCGGTTTTTAGTGATTAAATCCTTAATCATAACATCTCCTAATCTCAGTCACAATCATCAATTTTCTGGTTATCAATATTAAGCTTCTCAAATTTGAAATCCACTTCAATAAGCTTATTTACGGCATTCTTTAGCTGGCATAGGGCTTTTTCAAGAAGCTGGCGTGTACAGGCAAAATTAAGACGCATAAAACCCTCCCCTTCTTCTCCATACTTTGTGCCATTATCAAGTCCTAATCCCGCTACATGCACCAAAAATAATTGCAGCTCATCCTGATTCAATTTAAGATTTTTGAGATCAAGCCAGGCAAGATAGGTCCCCTGAGGTTTATACAGTTTGATCAATGGAATATTTAGGTTGATATAATCTATAATGAAATCACGATTTACTTGAAGATATTGCTTAACTTCCTGCAGCCAGGGGTTTCCCATACTATATGCAGTCTGAGCGGCAGTTATCCCAAATATATTTGCTGCCATCAGATGATAGGCAAGAAATGTGTCTCTTATCTTTTCCCGAAGTTCCTCATTTTCAGCAATAATAAAGCTGATGCTTAAGCCGGAAACATTAAAGGTTTTACCTGGAGATATGCAGGTGATAGTATTTTCAGAAACTTCTGGAGAGAGCGAAGCGATGGGGATGTGAACTGATTCTGAATATATTAGATCAGAATGAATTTCATCTGAGACGATGATCGTGCTATACTTAAGACACAACTGAGTAAGCTTCAGTAATTCATCTTTTCGCCAAACTCTTCCGACTGGATTATGGGGTGAGCAGAAGATAAGCAGTTTTATTCCCTGGGCAAGTTTGGACTCAATATCAGAGAAATCCATGACAAATTCTGATTCCTTTTCTATCATGGAAGAACTTACAATCTGTCTGCCAGTATCATTAATTGCTACAAAGAACTGACTGTAAACAGGAGTAATGATCAATATTTTATCTTCCGGCTGACTAAAAGTTCTAATTATCAGATTAAGGGATGTTACTACGCTGGTGCTGTTCAGAAGCCAGTCTTTTTTAATTATCCAGTTATTATGCGAATTCTGCCAGTCAATAAAAGCCTGAAAATAATCAGCATCTCTAAAAGTGTAGCCATAGAGTGGATGTTGAGCGCGTTCAATGATGCTTTGCTCGATCAAGGGATCAGTAGGCAGGTCCATATCAGCTACCCACATGGAAATAACATCTTTTTTATTATAAATTTCTTTATTCAAATCCCATTTAAAGCAATTTGTATTATGACGATCATAGATTTTATCGAAATCTCTTTTCATAGTTCCTCTTTATTAGAATCCTTCAGGATTTTGTGACTGCCAGTTCCAGGTATCACGGCACATGGTTAATATATCTTTTTCAGCAGACCAGTTTAATTCATTATTAGCAAGACTGGGATCAGCATAAATAGAAGCAACATCTCCAGCTCTTCGGGATACTATTTTATACGGGATCTCTTTACCTGATGCTTTTTCGAAGGCATCAATTATTTCCAGCACGCTATAGCCTTTACCTGTACCAAGATTATAAGTTACTACACCTGGGTGAGTATTTAATTTCTGTAAAGCTTTCAAGTGACCTTGAGCCAGATCCACTACATGAATATAATCTCTTACTCCAGTACCATCAGGGGTATTATAATCATTACCAAACACACTTAATTTTGGTAACTTACCAACCGCTACCTGAGCGATATAGGGCAATAAATTATTAGGGATACCATTGGGATCCTCCCCAATTCTACCTGAAATATGAGCTCCAATCGGATTAAAGTAGCGCAATAATGCAATATCCCACTTCGGATCAGACATATATAGATCCTTTAAAATATCTTCTATCATTGATTTAGTTCTGCCATATGGATTTGTTGGCTGAACCGGGAAATCTTCTTTGATTGGCACTTTATGAGGATTACCATACACAGTAGCGGAAGAAGAAAAAACAATTTTCTTTACATTATATTTTTGCATGTATTCAAGCAGATTCAATGTGCCAGTAATATTATTATGATAATAAAGCAGCGGTTTTTCAACTGATTCACCAACTGCCTTTAATCCAGCAAAATGGATAACTGCATCATATTGATTATTTTTGAAAATTTCTTCAAGTGCTATTTTATCAAGCAGATCTTCCTGGAAAAATGTGATTTTTTTGTTACTGATCTCCTGTATTCTGATAATTGACTCTTTTTTGCTATTGATGAGATTATCAACAATAGAAACCTTATTACCAGCCAGAAGAAGTTCCAAAGCAGTATGACTGCCGATGTATCCTGCTCCTCCTGTAATTAGAACATTCATGATTTCTCCTTCAAATCAAAAGCATTGTGAATGATATTTAAAGCTCTAATCTCGTCAAATTCTTTTATCAGGCATGAGATAGTTGAATATGAATCCGTAGCTATTTCAATATTTATATTTTCCGATTCCAGGCATTTGGTTAGTTTTGACATTACGCCTGGTTGACCTGTCATCCCTGAACCAGTGACTGTAATTTTACAAAAGCCTCTTTTTAAATTACTCTTTACATCAAATTTATCAAGTATTGATACAGCAAAATTATATTTCTCTTCTATAACAAATGAAATCTTTCCTTGAACTACACTAATAAAATCCAGACTGATCCTGGAATCAGAAAATGCTGAAAATATCTCAGCAATGCCAGAACTGGTAGAAATCTCAATTGTAACCAGCGAAAGAGCAGATTTTGAAGTTACTGCTGTCACGGGTTTATTTTTTGAGCAGGGTTGAATGCAAGTACCATGTTCGCCAGTCCAGGTATTTCCAAGTAGAAGTGGGATTTCCTGATCTGATAGTTGTCTGATTGCTGGATTATGAACAATTTGAGCTCCATTGCCTGATAGCTCAGCAATTTCATTATAATCCAGAGTCTTTAGGATCTGAGCATCTTTTACTTTATGAGGATCAGCAGTATATAAACCTTCTACATCTTTGAATAATTCTAATTGACAGGCTTCCAAAGCCCGAGCTATAAGAGCAGCAGTGGTATCACTTCCACCTCTTCCCAGAGTGGTAATCTCACCTGTTGCTGTTATCCCTTGAAAACCGCAAATAACTGGTATAATTCCTTTTTTGATCTCTTCTATAATCTTTGAAGGGTTTACATTCTCTACTTTTGCCTCAGAATATAAATTATTAGTTAGAATACCAGCCTGCCAGCCTGTTAGAGCAATTGCAGGATATCCTGACTCGATTAATTCTTCAGCCAGCAGGGTAGCTGAGATAATCTCACCACAGGAAGAAATCAATGCTTTATGCCTTTCACTGCCTGCTTCTGGCAATATATTTAAAAGATTATCGGTAGAATATGGATCTCCTTTTCTTCCCATAGCTGATACCACTACAACAGGGAACAGATCAGATTCAAGTCTTGATTTGATAATATTAATTACTTTCTTCCGAATTTCTATAGTTTTGAGAGAATTTCCGCCAAATTTAAGTACTGAAATTTTCATATTAAGTGGTTCTTTATCATATAATCAGCAATCTGAACCGCGTTGAGAGCAGCACCCTTTCTGAGATTATTAGAAACTACCCATAAACTTATCCAGTCATCACCGAGTAGATCCTGTCGAACACGTCCCACAAGGGTATTATCATTGCTTTCCGAATTGAGGGAAGTGGGGTAGAGGTTAGAATTTGGGTCATCCATGATCTGAAGATTTGGTGTGTTATTGAGGATTTTGCGCACCTGGTCAGGAGAAACTGGTTTCTGAAATTGAAGCTGGACTGATTCTGAATGTCCATAGACAACCGGCACCCTGACAGCAGTAGCAGTAATTGCCAGATCAGGAAACGATAGGATTTTCCTGGTTTCCTGAATGATTTTCATCTCCTCTCCGGTATAGCCATTCTCGTTGAATACATCAATTTGAGGAATCACATTACCTGCTATCTGGTAAGGGAAATGTCTAATTTCCAAAGGGAGTCCTTCAATTTGTGCTTTCAATTGGTTTTCTAATTCTTCTATTCCCTTTTTACCAGCACCTGAAACCGACTGATATGTATTCACAATAACTCTTTTAAGAGTGAATGCAGCGTGAAGAGGATGAAGAACCTGTACAAGCTGAATAGTTGAGCAATTAGGATTTCCTATGATCTGATGATGATTGTGGAGCGATTGGGGATTAACTTCTGGTACAACAAGCGGGACATCATCATCCAGGCGGAAAGCACTGCTGTTATCAATAAAAACCACACCCATTTTTCGTGCGAGAGGAGCCCAGATTTTACTTATTGCTGAGCCTGCACTGGCGAGACAAATATCGATATTTTTAAAACTTTCAGGACTTACTTCTTCCACCTTAAATCTTTTATCATCATATTTGAGGATAGAACCTGCAGATGAAGAACTTGCCAATAGTCTTAGTTCATTATAAGGAAGCTTTAATTGATGCACAATTTTGAGCATTTCTCTACCGACTGCCCCTGTGGCACCTAAGATAGCCAGATTATATTTGTGTTCCGGCATTATCTCCTTCTACCTCTCTTTTCTTCACAAACACCGATCACTACACCCAAAATGGGATATATCAGGAATATGGAACCAATATTGATGGCATATTCTAAGAGAAGCTGCCCATTATAGGCGACAAAATATATACCAGAAAGTGTGAAATTGATAAGAAACCAGATAATCCCTATCACAATGCCAACAGATACAGTTACTTTATTTCTTTTTTGAAGATAGCCGTTCATAAGATTATTTGAGTAATCTATAAAAGCAATTGATCCTGCTAACAAATAAAGGATGAATTTAAATCCCGAAGGTAATTCAGGAAAGATAAATTCATTGAATATAAATGGCATTAACCAGGCAATGACCCCATTAAAAATAGCTTTAATCCAATTCATAATTTTATAATATGGGAGCAGAATATTCTGCTCCCACCCCTATTTATTTACATCTCTTCCATTTCTTCACGAATTGCTTTTGCCAAACGCTTTACACCTTCACAAATCTGCGGTTTAGAAGAATAAGAGAAATTGATTCTTAGAGTATTCTTTCCTGAACCATCGCAATGGAATACATCTCCAGTGACGAAAGCTACGTTATTCTTGATAGCTCGTTGAAAAAGTTTTGCTGCGTCCATACCTTCTGGGAGATACATAAAGAGGAATAATCCGCCTTCTGGTTTTGTCCAGGTTACTTCTTTAGGCATTTCCTCATCAAAGCACTTCATCATCAGGGCTTTTTTCTCTTTATACATTGCAGTAGTCTTGATTAAATTTTCCTCAAAGTAGCCTTTTGCTAAAAATCTGGCAGAAATCTTTTGCACAAATGGTGAAGTACATAGATCAGTTGCCTGTTTGCCTACCACAAATTTATCTACAATGTCTTTATGGGCAATTATCCAGCCGATACGAAATCCCGGAACAAATATTTTTGAGAATGTACCCATCGTAATTACCTGACCATTCCCATCAAGAACATATAGTGAAGTCTGATGTTCTCCCTCAAAACGAAGTTCTTTATAGGGGCTATCCTCAACAATTAGCAGGTTATATTCATGAGCAATATCAATAATCTCTTGTCTTCTAAAATCTGGCATAGTCACACCCGCTGGATTTTGAAAATCAGGTATGATATAGACAAATTTTGGTTTCTTATTCTTTGCATCAAGATCTTCCACAACTTTTCTCAATAGATCTGAACGCATTCCGTGCTCATCAAATTTGATTCCTATCATCTCAGCACCATAAGAACTAAAGGCACTCAATCCACCCAGATATGAAGGCAATCCGCAAATTACAATATCTCCTCGATCAATAAACACCTTAGCTAAGAGATCAAGTCCCTGCTGGCTGGCAGTTGTGATAACCAGATTACCTATATCAATATCAAAATTCTGTTTCTTATAAAGCTTTACAAGCTCTTCTCTTAACGCAGGGTCACCTTCTGTGGCACCATACTGCAATGCACTGGCACCATCCTCATTAAGGACTTCCAGACAAATTTCTTTTAATTGCTCTATCGGGAATGTGTCTGGAGATGGTAATCCCCCGGCAAAAGAAATTATCTCCGGTCTTTGGGTAAGTTTGAGTAGTTCTCTGATAGCAGACCTTTTCATACCCAAAATGTTTGTTGATAGCATGGATTCAAGATTCTTGATCATAACATTCTCCTTTTTGCTTTTATATTTTTTCCTTAACTATTAATATATTCCAGCATCTGATATCTTTCGAGCTGCAAAACGATGTCCTTATAAATTGTTTCGTTGATTTTTACGTCAAGTTTATGCTGTTTATTTTTTTTATCGTAGTATTCATTATGTATTGTGCTGTTAATTCTCACGAAATTGAGCAAAGAATCAAGTTTATCTGGAATGATCAGACTCCGCGTTTGTAATTGCTCTGAAATGAAGTAGCTGATATGATCCAAAAGATCATCAAATCCCTCTCTTGTAAAAGTAGATAGAAAGATTGAATCTGGATACAAAGTCCGCAATCTCTTTTTCAAAAAGGCAAATGAACTTCCTTGCACCAGATCAATTTTATTAAATATTATCAACATATTTTTCTTATCTGCCCCTAATTCCAGAAGTACATTTTCTACTGATTCTATCATCTCATCAACTCTGCCTATAGTAATATCAACCACATGAAGCAGAAGGTCTGCCCGTTGAACATCAAGTAGAGTTGAATTAAAGGATTCGATCAGATTATGTGGTAAATTACTTATGAATCCAATCGTGTCTGACACTACAAATTCTTTATGATCAGTTAATACAACTCTGCTTGCTTTAGCATCCAACGTAGCGAATAATTTATTTGCAGTATAGTTGTTTTTCTTGGTTATCATATTGAACAGGGATGACTTACCTGCATTTGTGTAACCTACAATCGTGATGTTAAGAACTTTATCACGCTTTTTACGTTTTGTCTCTGTAGTAATCCGTATTTCCTCAAGCCGTTTTTGAAGTATATTTATTCTGGTTTTTATCTCACGGCGGTCAACCTCGATCTGCTTTTCTCCTGGACCCCTGAAACCAATTCCACCCTGAATACGCGAAAGGTGCTTCCAGCGGTTTTTTAATCGTGAATAGCTATATTCAAGTTGCGCCAGCTCTACTTGCAGTTTCGCCTGCTTGGTTCGGGCATGGGAGGCAAAAATATCTAATATCAACTCAGTCCTATCAACTACGTTACAACGCGTGATATTTGCTATATTCCGTGCCTGTGATGACGATAGTTCTTCATTAAATATCAAGGTTTGAACCTGTTTTTCTTTTGCAGATCGAGCTATCTCGTTAAGTTTGCCAGAACCTATAAAAGTAGCTGATACAGGTTGCTTGAGATGTTGGGTGAATTTGCCTTTTACTGCTACACCAGCAGTTTTTGCCAGTTTAAATAATTCTTCAAAGGATTTATTAAATTGTTCCTCATCTATGCTATGATGCCAAAGCCCTATTATAAATGCTCTTATAACTGGAGTTTCTATTTTAATGGTAGTATTCTCCTGATTTGAAAATTATCTGGTACTATGTTTCATATACCAGAACTTTTTTATTAGTCTGTCGCCAGGAATTATATTCTTCTTTGATCTCCATCATCCAGAGTGTTTTCCTGTCATCATTATCAAAAGTGATCACATCCATAAAGTGCATCTTGCCATCTTTGCCTTTAAAACTCTTTTGAGGAAGCTCTACTTCTATCTGTCCATTACGGCTTAAGATTGTTATCTCATTAAGCGCGATACCCTCTTGGAACTCTAACACTGCCCGGGCTTCTACTATTCCCGAGGAAACGTCTCGAAATCTGATTTTCATTATTACCTCAACTATTTTTTACAAATCAAAAAAGATGTTATCATTCCCAATTGTCCAGTCATTTATATTATTGATTTTTTTGATAAATAGATTCGTCATATTGACCAATATCTTTTAGCATATCAATGAACCACTTCTGATTGATATCAAAGGGTTTACCACCGCGTATCCTGCCAAACTCTATGCAACGCATACTGCCATCTGCTTCATCAATACCTACTACTCCACTTTGCCCATTCAAACCAAATGTCACAGCCTGGTCAGCAGTTTTCATTATTAAATCCAGATCTTCCCGGTTAGGCGCAGCTGATCTGGCAAAATATCCACTTTTCTGCACCAGCACTTTGTCCGCTGCCAGTTCGTTTTTTAGCCGTTTAGCAAACCACTGCCCGGGATTTATTTCATCCAGTCTTACGTGGTTAAACGCATCGCGAGGAACTTCTTGTCCTGCAGATTCCATCTCTGTTACTATAGTTTGCTCACCAGCACCTTCTGCCAGGAAGATATTAACACAATCATGTTCATCCATCACTTTTTTAAGTCTGTTAATTTCTTCACTGAAATCTATCAGTAATTCCGGGATATAAACGGCATGAATATCCCACCTTTCTTTAGATAAATTGCTGATTAAAGGGAAAAAGGTCTTCTGATCAAGTCTTTGACGATATAAATTGGCAGAATATGCTGTAAGCCAGCCGCAATGCCTGCCCATAACTTCATGAACTATTAAATGTCTGCTGCTGGTTGTGTTTTCATTAACTATATTTTCAAAAAATATGGCTGATTGCTCGGCTGCTGTCCAGGCACCCAGAGTCTGCCTAATAGGAAACACATCATTATCAACAGTCTTTGGTATCCCTACTACAGTAAGATCATAATCATTCTGTTCCAGATAAGCAGCGAGTTCAGCTGCTGCGGTGTTTGTGTCATCACCACCAATTGTGTGCAAAATTGTTATGCCATCTTCTTTAAGTCGCGATGCAGCAACTTCAAGTGGATTCTCACCTGGGCTTATGTATCCTTTCTTAAGGCAATCTTTTACATTAGATAATTTTACTCGACTATTGCCCAAAATGCTCCCACCAAATCCATACAGCATTTCTGCCACATGTGATAATGATGCACTCAGGTCAAGCTTCTCATTAGTTAATAATCCCCTGTAGCCATATTTATATCCAATGATCTCAATATCCGGGACAAGTTTTATATATTGCCTTATCAATCTTCCAACTGCTGATGAAAGGCAGGGAGCTAAACCTCCAGAAGTTAATATCCCTACTTTAGGTTTATTCATCTATCCTCCATTATATTATAATTAACTATGCAACTATTTTTATTATCTCTATAATTTTGTCAATGCTTGCATGGTTTTCAGCTATTTACGAATCTTTTACCAGAACAACTTAGCACTATCTAACATAATAATATCACTATGTGCTAAGTTGTTCTGGGCTATTTCCTGTTTGAAAGAAGGAGTAATGGTATAAATATGAGGAGAGAAATTAATTACACTATTCTCCCAGGCAAATTCCTATACCACGAGCAGTATGAATCAGGGCAGAATCGAGTTTTACGTAATTATAATATTTAATTGCATCGCGGATGGGTACACTCACAAATTCCGGGTATTTATATGAAACCATTTTTCCGAATTCCTCATTTAAGACCATTTCAAATGCTTTAACTCCAAAACTGGTAGCAAGTATCCTGTCAAAAGCAATGGGAATACCTCCACGTTGAAGATGTCCCAGCACTGATACTCTTACATCAGCTTTAATACCGGTTTGTTTCAGATCATAGGCTAATCTATGTCCTGCTCCGCTTAAATGGAAATTTTCATATCCTGGTTCACTGGGCTTGAAACCGGATTGTTCACCACCTACGGGTTTGGCACCTTCAGAAATAACTATAACGGCAAAACCTGATTTTCCATCAGATCTAAGTTTTAACATTTTGGTAAGATTTTCTATTTTATAGGGGATTTCAGGGATCAGGCAAGCTTCTGCACCACCGGCGATTGCAGCATTTAAGGCTATCCAGCCTGCTCCTCTACCCATAACCTCTAAAATAAATATTCTGTGATGACTTTCAGCAGTTGTCACCAGTTTATCTACTGCCTGGGTAGCTGTTTCTACTGCGGTCTGGTAACCAAAAGTCATATCCGTGGAAGATAGATCATTATCAATTGTCTTGGGAACTCCAATTATATTGACCCCTTTTTCATATAGCTTCTGAGAAATTGATTGTGAACCATCACCTCCAATATTGATCACAGCCTCGATATTCAATTCCTTCATCCTATCAATCATTTCATCAGAGACGTCAACAAGTTCAACTTCACCATCATCTGATTGCCGAGGCCACTGAAAAGGGCCACCTTTATTAGTAGTTCCAATAATTGTCCCACCTTTGAAATGAATACCCGCTACTGCTTTATTATCAAGTTTCATTAACCTGATGGGATTTTCGAGTAGTCCATTGAAGGCATTATAGCTGCCCCATATTTCCCAGTCGCTTGCTGACTCTGATCGTTTTACTATTGCTCTTATTACAGCATTTAAACCCGGGCAATCTCCTCCACCAGTTACTACCAGACATTTCTTTTTCATATAAACACTCCTGGATTGTTTTCAATCAAAAATTATACATTGCTGAGCAACAGGGCCAAAGCTCCTGCGGTGATCATCAATTATTCCATATTTTTCAATAGCTCTCAAATGAATTTTGGTTCCATACCCTTTATTATGGTCAAAGCCATATTCAGGGTATTTTTCATGCAGCTTTATCATAATATCATCTCGATAAACTTTTGCCAATATAGATGCGGCTGCTATCGCAGATACTTTCTGATCTCCTTTTACAATGGCTTCTGCCTGCAATTTTATCAATTCCTCAGGAATTCTGTTGCCATCTATCAGGATTTTCCCTTTCTTCTTTAATTGCAGGCATGCCTTTTGCATTCCAAGCATTGTCGCCTGCAAGATATTAATTTCATCAATTACTTCCACACTAATAACGATAATTTTATAATCAATAGCTTCTTGAATAATAGATCGATAAAGACTACGTCTGGTTCTATCAGTTAGTTTTTTGGAATCATTCAAACCCTCGATGTTAAAATCCTTTTGAAATGTTACAGCTGCAACTACTAAAGGTCCTGCCAGAGGTCCTCTACCTGCTTCGTCAATCCCTGTGATTTGATCATAATTATTGAAATATGATTTATCCAACTCAAGCATTATCTAATCCTAATACAAAAAACACCCTGCTATAGTGTTTGTCTGCAAACGCATAATCTGTTGTGGTGATTAATTTTGGCTCACTATCTGTCAGGCAGTAAATTCCATATAATTTAAGAGCAGAGGCTTTTATTAGTTCCACTATTGCTTCCACGCGATATATTTTCTGCTGATGATTCTCATCATATCTTTTAAAAAAGTCACCCTCTGGAACGAAAAAGGTTATATGATTTGTCTGCATCAGTTTTGAATTATCAAATTCACTTTCGTGAATCACAAAACCTCTTTCCTCATCTTCAATATTGATAAAGCCATCAAAATTTTCCTGACAATTCCGTATCGTAGAAATATCGAAAATAAATAATCCCTTATTACTAAGTGAATTCCGGACATTATTAAGTAAAATGCTGATATCTATATCGTTAATCAGATAATTCAGGCTATCAAACAGCAGGATTATTAAATCATATTTATCAATAATGGGTACAAGCATATCGGCTATTTGATAGTTAGCAGGGAATGGTTTAGATTTTGCAATATCCAGCATGGCATCTGAGATATCTGTTGCATCCACTTTTTTGCATCCTCTTCTCACCAGCCTACTGGCGATATTACCGGTTCCACAGGCTAATTCCAGAATTTTATCAGGACTTTTTTTATAGCGTCGGGTGTAACTCCCTAAAATAAAATCCACCCATTTATCATATTCTACATGTGCCATATATTCATCATAATATCTGGCAAATAAACTATATGCCTGTTTTTGCATTATTTACCTCTTTTTTACAAACTTAAAGATTCTTGTAAGATGTAAAGCAATTTCTATTACCTGCACTGGCATTGATTTCTGTAATATAATTTAACCAGAAAAATCATATTTTATTCTTGACAGATTTTATCTACTATAGCTTTTAGGATTCTACGTAAAGAGCGGGAATAGCTCAGTGGTAGAGCGCAACCTTGCCAAGGTTGATGTCGCGAGTTCGAGTCTCGTTTCCCGCTCCATTTTTTACATAATTGGCGACA
>JAVCCT010000164.1 GCA_030765325.1 Candidatus Stygibacter frigidus
ATTTCAAAATGAAATGAATATGATCAATAAAGCCTTCCTGGAAGTGATGACTGCCGGTGATGCCAAGGGTAGAGTTTTTACTTTTCCGATCCCTACATATAATATAACTAAAGATTTCAATTGGGACAACCGGATGCTGGATTATTTGTGGGAAGCAACAGCGAAATATGGAATTCCATATTTCTCAAATTTTATCAATAGCGAACTTAGTCCAGATGATAGCCGCTCAATGTGCTGTCGACTGCGTTTAGATACTCGTAAATTGGAAGCAAGAGGTGGAGGACTTTTTGGAGCTAATCCGCTGACTGGTTCAATTGGTGTGGTTACGATTAATATGCCAAGAATTGCATATCTTGCCGAGGATGAAACGGATTTTATCAATCGTCTGGAAAAAATCATGATCATGGCAAAGGAAAGTCTGGAGATCAAGCGCAAGGTTCTGGAACAATACACTGATATGAACCTCTATCCCTATACCAAATTTTATTTGAGAGGTATCAAGGAACGCACGGAATGTTATTGGAAAAACCATTTTTCAACTATTGGACTGATCGGAATGAATGAAGCATGCCTGAATCTGCTGGGTACTGATCTTGGTTCAGAAAAGGGTAAGAACTTCACGGAAAGCGCAATGGATTTCATGCGGACAAAGTTGACCGAATTTCAAGAAGAAACAGGAAACTTTTATAATCTGGAAGCAACTCCTGCAGAAGGAACTACTTATCGTCTTGCTCAGCTTGATAAAGCTCGCTATAATGATATTATCGTGGCAGATGAAGAAGAATATCGTCAGGGTGGAGAGCCATTTTATACCAATTCTACTCATTTGCCGGTATATTTCAGCGATGATCTTTTTGAAGTTCTGGATCAGCAGGACAGCATTCAAACCAAATATACAGGCGGTACGGTATTGCACCTGTTTACCGGTGAAAGAATTGATGATCCAAATATGGTAAAAGTGCTGGTCAAACGCATCTGTGAAAATTACCACCTGCCGTATTTCACTTTTTCACCAACATTCAGTATTTGTCCTGAACATGGTTATCTGCTGGGAGAACAGTATAAATGCCCTATATGCAATCAGGTGACTGAGGTATATTCACGCGTAGTGGGCTATTTGAGACCAGTACAGCAGTGGAATAAAGGCAAAAAAATGGAATTCAAGCTGCGTAAGACATTTAAGGTAGCTAATTAATTAAAGATTGATGAAAATTGGCGGGTTCCTCAAATTTAGCCTGATAGATTTTCCCCATAGAATAGCTGCAGTAGTTTTTACCCAGGGGTGCAATTTCCGCTGTCACTATTGTCATAATCCTGAATTAGTACTTCCCCGCAGATTTCAATTACCAATCCCTGAAAAAGAAGTGATTGATCTGCTCAAAGAGCGATATGGTCGGCTGGATGGAATTTGCATTACCGGAGGAGAGCCGCTGATGCAGCCAGACCTGGAAGATTTTGTCTTGATACTAAAACAGATAGGTTATGATGTGAAATTAGATACCAATGGCTATTACCCAGCAATTTTGAAAAAATTTATCCGACAGGGTTTGCTTGATTTTATTGCTATGGATATTAAGGCAGCACCTGTTAATTACCCTCAAATATGCGGATTACCTGTTAATCTTGAAAAAATTACCAGAAGTATGCAAATTGTCCGTGAAAGTGGTCTGGAATATGAATTTCGCACGACTTTAGTGAAAAATCTTCATACCAGAGAAGACGTTTCAGCAATTTCCAGCCTGCTTCAGCCACAGGATAATTATGTGATGCAGAATTTCCGCGAGACAAAAAGAGTGGGGCATAAAGATTTACCATTGGCTTCATTTGAACCAGAAGAGTTGCAGGATTTCGAGAGTATTCTCAAGGAAAGCAAGCTTAATTATTCCCTTCGCTAAAAACTATTCTCACAAAAAACAAGCAGATAGAAAGCGATTCTGCTAAAAATTATATAATAACGATAAAATTCTATAAATTATTTAGTTACACTGTTCTGCATTGGGCATATAAGCACTCGATTGGCATAAGTGCTAATAAATAAATTGACATGAGACCCGGGTTCGTTAACTTATGTTTGTGTATAGAGTGAAAGATTTAATAACCCGAAAGGGCAGAAATAAATAAAAAAATTATGAGAGAATTAAGGAGGTTATTATGTATTTACCCGTAAGAAGAAACGCCAGAGGTTATTACCCAACGGTAAACAATGCCTGGAGGATGTTTGACCGGATGGTAGAAGATTTTGCCACCGATGAGACTCGCTCTATAACAACAGATATCGTAGAAAATGAGCAAGAGTACTTGATCACGTCCGAGCTTCCTGGTTTAGAAAAGAAAGACGTGCGAATCAGTATAGATAAGAACCAGTTAGTGATAGAAGCTGAGATCAGGGAAGAAACGGAAGAAAAGGACAAGAACTGGATTCGGCGTGAACGTTATCAGGGCAGCTACAAAAGAAGCTTCATTCTTAATGATTCCTGTGACAGGGAACAAATCAAGGCAGAGATGGATAAGGGGGTTCTCAATGTTCACATTCCCAAAGCTGCTCCCTTAGTTTCAAAACAGATAGAGATCAAATAAAGTACTCCCGAAATCAGGTTAACCAAAAATCCCGGTGAGAAAGATACTCGCCGGGATTTTTTGTATCCAAATATATATTCTTGTCAGAGCCCAAGAAGTTTTGCATAGCAATACGGACAAGAATTATAGTTTTGATTTATAAGGGTTTAGGTAATTAAGTATCAGAAATTACCGATCTTATTTCTTCACTATCAGATGTTGTATCCATTTAACGCAATAAATATTTACTAATATTTCCGACTTGTCGTAAATGTAATAAATACAATAGCTTATATACTTAATGCGAAATTCCCAATGTTCTATAACTGAATGATATATAAGCATATAGATGATCCTGCTCC
>JAVCCT010000064.1 GCA_030765325.1 Candidatus Stygibacter frigidus
CTGCCGGAGTGTTTAGTAATCCTGCCGGAAATACACAGCTTAAATTACCATCCAGTGATAAAACCGTAACCCCTTCAATTCCAGCTTCAAATAGCTGAATTTCATAGGCACCCGTATTCAATTGTGCAGACCCTGCAAACTCCTCTTCCTCATTCACTTTTATTATAAATGAATAATTACCGTTTAATAGGGGAATATCCAAATATTCCCAACCCTGTTCCCCAATTCCCAGCGGGTCTATCCGAATTGAATCCAGCAAGGTCATTTCACCCCCCAGATATAATTTCAGACTGCATTCTTCGCTTTCGACATTACCATTATTGAATAATGCTACTCTTGCCTGGGCTTGATTACCCTCAGCTGTAATACTGAAATCGGAAAGCTTAAATTTAACTCCTCTTATCCTGATAAAATTCTGGTTTGGTAATTGACTACTGTAACTGATATTCTGCAAACTATCTGTAATCACGAAATCAAAGCGGATGCAATAATTATAAGGCAGGCTCTGGATTGGACTTTGCAGATGATATAAACCCGTCTCATCATCTCTCACCATTTCACTGTAATAATGACTTGAATAAGATCCCGACTCATTAAAGGGATTAATATTGTTATTATATATTCTTATATGACAGGCTACGCTATCCACTCCATCATCATCATAAAAGTTTGCTGTAATATCTATCTCATCATCAGGATCTGGCTCTTCTGGTTGCCAGCTGATATTATACGCTCCCGGTAAACCGATCGAGAAATTTGCCTTGCCCACTATTTCACGTTCCTGTGAGAATCCACTGAATTTTACATTTCGATTATAAGTCTCTCCCGGCAGAATATCACTTCCGGGAATTGTTGCCACACGCACCACTTCTCCTTCAACCGCATTATAGCTGAAGGGATAAAATTCATTTGCACTTACTGGCGAATCATTCTCATCATAGATAAAGAATTTACCCCTTTCAATATCGGCTCCGACCTGAGCTGTTAAGATCAGGGAATCTCCTTTGGCATAATTAAATTTATTCAATTCTATTTCGGTACCGAGATCAGGGTGATTTATCTTAACATAAGGATCACCAAGTAATGCACTTCCTTCTATTAATGAATAGGATACTACACCCGTTCCTGATTCAGCATAAAACACCGTTTTTGTGTAATCTATTATTTCTCCCAAAGTCTCAAGACCAGGATGGGTAATTGCTGCCAGCAATGCCTGTGAATATATTTCATCCTGATATAAAAAACCAAAGCCAGTAAATCCTATCTGCCCTATTGCTCCCTGTGGATCAAGCGTGAGTGCTTCTCCGATGCATGATATCCCTGCTCCATCAAAAAAGGCTGAACCATAGCAACTCATACTGCTGCCGATAAATAGATTGTTATTATTAAGATTATTCACATCATAAATATCAAACAGATCATAATCATCCCACTGATTTGACGCCCCATGACCCATAAATTGCACATATAATGTCCCATCATTTATCGAGTTTATCAATGTGGTTGTATTACCCGAATACTGTTGAGGCATATCTGTAACATTACAATATACTCTACTGATCCGGTATTCAGGTGGAATGGAATTATTGCGTATCCGCTCGCTCTGCTTTGAAAATATATTACCTTCTGATGCCTTTCCACCTGTTGCCAGAGTTATCGAGCTGTGCCAGTTATCATCATGGCTAAGTTGAGTCATAAAACTCTCAGTTTTATTTACTAAAGTTGCTATCTGACCAACCTGCGTTACATTCAATCTCGATATGCTGATATCAGATACAGGGTCATCTCCTGCCACACATCCATACCAGTTATCACTGGCTGTAGCTCCACGTGCATATAGCCACACTACTTTTGTGGGAATCTTATTTGCCCACCGATAAGGACTATTATCCCGCTCGTCAAGCAAACCTTCTCCCAGTAATAGACAATGAGTCGGACGTGGTGACCAGTTATTATAAGTATATTCCAGAAAATCTTTTATAGCTTCTGCTGACCGTATCCCATTGTTGAATTCATCAAATACATCCTGCAATAGCACTATCTCAACATTAAGCCCTGGTTCCTGCTCTTCCCAGAAATCTTCAAATCCTGCCGCTGCCTCAGCAAATTCATCCACGGTGATTATCACATATTCTGCTCCATTAGCGGTTGATTTCCAGTTAGACGGATAATCTGGATAGATGCCCTTCAAGCTGCGTTTCTGGGACTCTGTCACTGCATAATACTCCGTTTCATCCGTAAGTACACTGTCTTGAAAGCTGATCCGGTAAGGTGCTAATCCATCCTCACTTAATGAGGTTACTGTAAGATTATCAATAACACTGGAACCTAATTTATAAATACTTACTCCATCAGAACTGAATCCATCAAGATCAAATTGAAATAATCCGAATGGTTGATGAGTACCGATTGGTTTTTTATAAGGTTTATGAAATTTTATCCAATCCTCATCTGTCTTATATTCGCGCCAGTAGGTGAGATCAAGATAATCAAATAATACCTTCTCGTAAATATTTTCCTGATTGGGTAAACTGATATATATTATATTTTCTCCATTAATCAGGTCGCTGTTCAAAATAGGGGTTTGATTCCCGGCTACATCGAGATTCTCAAACATCTGTTCATGTTGACCTATCCATTCCCAGTTACTGCCAATATCATCTATCAGGGTAGAATTTATCTGTACAATTGCCCGATGCTTGTTTTGAACTGAAAGTGCTGTAAGATTATCACCATCATAAGTTAATCCAAACAGGCATATCCTGGCTGATGCCCTGCGCATATTTGATTCATGGGGATATTGCAATTCGAATGTATATGGCCACATATCCGGAGCAGAAGGCTCTCCCCACCACCAGATATCTTCCCGGAAATAGTTCATATTGCCTTGATACTGTGATTGGGCTCCCAAGGGCACCATTTTGTTCTGTTTTTCGATGTGAACTGTCTGCTCAAAGGATTCCGGTAGAGTATAATTACTGCTGTTGGATTCCACCAGACCACCATTTTCTATCATCATTCTACTGCCAAGATGGTCTTCAAGGCTCAAATAATATACATTTTCTGAGGTATAATCATCATAATATGTGGTTTCTCCATGATGAATATCTCCATAAAATTCAAAATAATCTCCCGGATCAAAAGAACCGTCTGAATCCCCGATAAAATTAATTGGCACTGTGCCATTTTCATCGCGTAATTCCAGATAACGAGGATTTATATTATCCCAACTGAAGCCAGCATCATATTCAAGATTCGCCAATTTTGATGTCAGATATTCATAAGTTACTTTATAAATACCCTCTTTATCAACCACCAGCCTGTAGGTATCCACCACACCACTATTTCGTACTGGAAGACTCTCATCAATATCTCTTGCCATGCGCCAGTTATGGCTTATCTGATCATTCAAAATAAAATCATTACCCATTTTATCAAGTACACTTCCAGCTGATTCACCTCTGAAATCTTCCTTAGTCCCAGATATTATAATTCTGATCACTATCTCATTATAAATATTTAATTTATTCATCGCCGGCTGATATTGAAATGGATATACCTGAAAACTGTAAAATCTCCTGTCTCCCGACATGGCAGTATAACCCTTTGCTGCTATTGATCCTGGATAATTATTTGTTTGGGAATAGATATTTTCGTTAATTGCATATTCATAAGCAAGTTCATTACTATCCAGATAATCTTTAAGGGCAGGAACTATGCGTACTTGATCATGGCTTTCAGGACTGCTGCCCAATACCACTACATCAATATCACCATCAACTGGTATTCCCACACTACCCGTAAAGTAGGGTAATTCCGGTTTGCCAGCTTCTCCTGTGATGCTGCTTCCCTCACAATCAATGTAATCCCAATCCTCTCCACCTCGTTCGATTTCCTGCAGTTCCCAGTCCGGCAACTTAAATTTTACGGTTATTTCATCTGCATCTGAGTCCATTACTTCAAATACACCAGCAGATAAATGAAAGTATATAAACACTGTAATCACAAGGAGTAACCATTTTGTATTCATTTGCCTATACTTCTTCCCCAGTAACGACGCGATATAGCATTCTAAAAAGTTCCAGACTGCTTTTCATGCGTATCTCCTGACGGTTGCCTTTTAATTGAAATCTTTGTGTGTAATTCCGTTCCTGATATCTTACTGAGATATGAACAGTACCAACCGGCTTGCCGGGCTCTGCACCATCTGGACCAGCTATGCCCGTAATTGCTCCGGACACATCACTGCCCAGGCTTTTCATCACGCCCATGCTCATTGCCAGTGCTGTGGCATCGCTTACTGCCCCATCCTTTTCCAGAGTTTTCTCTGTTACGCCCAGAAGACTGATCTTCACGGCATTTGAATAACTGATCACTCCCCCCAGAAAGAATGCCGAAGAACCACTTTGACCCGTAATATATTCACTTGCCATCCCACCGGTACATGATTCTGCCAGACTCAAGGTGAGCTCATTACGGATGAATTGCCCATGCAATCTTCTTGCTTCTGTTTCCAGTTTATCCCGCAGGTTTTTTTCCTTCTTAAGCGGTTTCGAAGCCCAAATCTGTGGTTTACCGTGCTGCACTTTTTCTTCCCGCTCTTCGCGAGGTTTTGATTCAGGTTTAAATTCCGGTTTCTGATCTCTTTGACGCGGATAAGCCGCGTTACCTTCCCGCTTATCAATATATTCAGGTTTTACGTTGCTGCCAGCAGGCGGGCTTTTCCCTGCTATCACCTTGATATGAATATCTTTATAGCGAACTTCATCTCCAGGGAATATACGCGTGCGCTGTTTAAATACGGTCTGATCATTTACTTTGATCTCTCCATCATTGGTTACCCTTCGCACATGAGCATATTCCTCAAATAATCCCGCTGCTTTCAAGAGCTGATATAAAAATATATCTTCTGTGTTATCCAGATAAAATTTCACTATTTCTCCTTCTCAAGATTCACGATTTAATACGACTTCGCAAAAATTACTCTTTTATCACTTTCTCCGCCACAACAGATGCACTTACCCATTTCTTCTTTTGCGTCAAAGGGGATATTACGGATAGTAACTTTCAGGTCTTCTTTGATCTTTTCTTCACATTCTGTGCTACCGCACCAGTGCGAGTGTACAAATCCGCCATGTATCTCAGGATTTTCTTCATCTTCTGGAGTAAAGAAAGCATAGAATTTTTCTTTATCATCAATGATATGACTATGCTGCTGCCGAAAATCAAGTGCTTTCTGATATATATTTTGCTGTATCTCATCCAGCAGACTGGTGATATTATTCACAAATTCATCAGCTGCAACGCCCTTCTTCTGATTAGGTTCCAAATCCCTGCGTCCCATGAATACTGAATTATTCTCTATATCACGAGGTCCGATTTCAAGTCGTATTGGCACACCTTTCTTGATCCATTGCCACACCTTCTCGCCGCCAGCCATATCACGATCATCTACTTCTACCACAAGCCGTTTATCATGATACCAGATTGATTTTAGTTCTGCTGCCAGTTTATCCACAAATTCCATCACGGTTTCCCGCTGCTCTTCATTACGGATTATAGGCAAGATCACTATCTGCGCCGGTGCAATTCGAGGTGGCAACACCAGTCCATTATCATCACTATGTGCCATGATAAGTGCCCCGATCATTCGAGTTGACACGCCCCAGGAGGTTGTCCAGGCAATTTCCTCCACTCCTTCGGCATTCTGAAATTTTATATTAGATGATTTGGCAAAATTCTGTCCCAGAAAATGTGACGTACCTGCCTGAAGTGCCTTTCTATCCTGCATCATAGCTTCTATTGAATAGGTGCTCACGGCACCTGGAAATTTCTCGCTCTCTGTTTTCTGACCTTTGATAACTGGTAATGCCAGACACGTCTCAGCAAATTCTGCATATACATCCAGCATCTTATAAGTTTCTTCCATGGCTTCCGCTTCTGTGGCATGAACTGTGTGACCTTCCTGCCACAAAAATTCCGTCGTCCGCAAAAACATCCGTGTCCGCA
>JAVCCT010000336.1 GCA_030765325.1 Candidatus Stygibacter frigidus
CAAAAGCACCCAGCATAATTAACATGCTCACAAACAACAAAACGACAGCCCATTTTTTCATCATAACTCCTTTTTTATCTCTGATTTATATATTGATCAAATTTATTTCTTATCACTGAATGTAAGGTTCTTATTTCCGCATTTTTCACTTTGCTGTTGCCATATTCATCAGACAATATGATTCTTCTTTATTATCATCCAGTTCCCGGGAAAGTTCCAGCGCTGTTTGGATATATTCCAGGGTTTTATTATTCTCAAAATTCATACCCAGTCCAGAGATATTATTACCCGGGTTAGAAGTTATCATAAGAAATAATTGCCTCAAAGATACCCCTGCACTCATCATGTGCAAATTTTGCCTGATGATGAATGACTCCCTCAGCGAGGTATCTTTCTGAGACAACTTCAGCTGCAAATATCATTTTATAATGATTTCCATTAATTATGATTTCTTATAGCTAGTTCGGGCTGGGTATCTATCAATTCCTTATGCAGGGCTTTTATTTCAAGCTCCTTGAGGTTTCGATTGGTATTTTCATATTCTCGTAGTATGTTAATTATCCGGTTATCATCTAAAACTATTGTGAAGCAAAAATATCGCTTGCCCCTACTGCAAAACTCTATTACTTTGCTAATCTCTGAGATCATTTCAGGCATCACACTTTCATTTTCAGCTATTTTTATTTCTTCTATCATACTCCCACCATGTTCAGGTTTTTTATTAATTATAATGCAATCGCAGTTCCAATCCGTAAGGAATATTATATTAAGCCTGCTATTTATCTATATTATATCTAAATATAAATATATATTGGTGATAAACACTATATTTTGATGCTGCTCAAAAATATCTGACCTTCCATTTTGCTATAGCATTTTGGAGAACTATGTCAAAATGACATAGCGAGCATATTCACAAGATGAGACATAATTTGTCTATAGTACAAAATATGTATTATGATACAGATTATGTACCATGACAAGTAAAGTGTACCATCAGCTCCCAGTAAAATTATAAGCCCAATAAGCCCTATAAGCTCAATAATAATCTTTAACCTAAGTCTCAAGCTGATCCTATTGGGCAACAACATAGCACATAGTGACATTTAAATGTGAGATAGTGCTTTGTCTTTCAGCAGTAGATCTGCTTGATATTTGAGATAAGAAAATTTATAGTTTGACTTTAATATGAATGGGATTAATTTTTTACCAAATAATGGGAGTTATTATGGAAACAAAGATTACAGATGATCTTTATCGGGTATATACGAGTAATTTATTAAGCGGAAATAGAAGAGAATGTAATCAGATCGTGGAAAACGTGGTAAGCGCTGAGGCTGATGTGCGGGATATTTATCTGAATTTATTTCAAAGGTCTATGTATGAGGTGGGCAGTCTTTGGGAGCATAATAAGATTTCCGTGTCAGTGGAGCATCTGGCTACTTCCATTACTATGACCTTGATAAATACAATTTATCCGCTGCTTTTTTCTCCTGAGAAGAAGAACAAATCAGCAGTGATTGCCTGCGTGGAAAATGAATATCATCAATTGGGCTCTCAAATGGTTTCGGATATATTTGAATTAAATGGCTGGAATGGCTATTATCTGGGTGGAAATAGTCCTGTTGGTGATCTGCTTAAGTTCATTGAAACCAATAAACCTGATGTAGTGGGACTTTCGCTGGCGATATATTTTAATATGCAGAATTTGTGGAAGACTGTGGAGCAATTGCAGCGGGAATTTCCCCATATTCCAGTGTTAGTAGGGGGTCAGGCGTTTCGCTGGGGTGGCAGGGAAATTGCAGAAGAATTTAGGTTAGTGGAATATGCTGGTACACTACCTGAGCTGGAGACCTATATCCATAAGCTGGAAAAAAATAATGTCAGTTAATTTACCTAATATATTGCAATCTTATCTGTTTCGTGAGGCATCAGTATTTCTGCTTTTATGCACCAGCGAAGGGAAAGTGCTGGAAACCAATGATCACACGCGGCGTTTGCTGGGTTTTGACCCGGCAGGCAGCGAAATATCAGAAATATTTGTAAATTTTGATGGAGAAAAGGGGATCAGGAACCTTCTTCATGAGACGGAGGGAGAACGGCTTTTTAATGTCACTACCTTTACGGGTTTACCTCAATCACTTTATTTTAAGATCTATGAAATTCATCGGCAGATTCTGTTTTTAGGAAGAAATGATGCTGAGGAACAGGAATTCATGCGGAAAGAGATTGTGGAGCTTAATAATGAAATGAGCAGAATGGCGCGTCAATTGCATAAGCAGAAAAGTGAACTGGAGAAACTGAATAAGCTAAAAGATCAATTTTTGGGAATGGCAGCTCATGATTTGCGAAAACCAGTGGGACTGATCATGAATTATGCTGATTTTCTGGTGGATGATCTGAGTGAAAATATTAATGCTGAGGATGCAGAATTTTTAGCTCGAATAAATAGAAATGCTCTTTATATGCGTGAGATCATAAATGATTTTCTGGATGTAGCTTTGATTGAAGCCGGGCAGTTTAATTTGAATTTAGGTGCAGTTGATCTAAATCAGTTTATACTGAATAAGATTGCACAACATAAGATTCTAGCCAGTAAATATGATAAAAAGATGGATATTGAACTGTCAGACGAAGATATTGTCATAGATTGTGATGCTTCCAAACTGGAGCAGGTGATCAATAATCTGGTGAGTAATGCTATCGAACATTCGGGAAATTCAACTGAAATTAAAGTGATCTTGCAGAAAATAGATGATCAGATCATTATCACGGTGAAAGATAATGGCAAGGGGATTTCTTATGAACAGCAAGCGAAATTATTTGACATTTATGCTCGATCTGGCGAAAAAAAAACTGGCAGTCGCAGTACAGGATTAGGACTTGCCATCACTAAGAAAATAATAGAAGCCCACCAGGGTGAGATAAAAATAGAAAGTGAGCCTGGCAAAGGGGCTTCGTTTATTATAAAATTACCTGATAAAGGTATAAGGAGGGATGATGGGATTTAAAATACTCATGGCGAAGGCAAAAGTGTTGAAACAGCCTTCAGAAAAGGCAGCCCAGGAATATAGCCGGAAAAAGGATGTGATGGCAGATCAAGTGGCACAAATCCTGGAAGATCGCCCTGATCTGGAAAAATTGATAGGTGCTAATAACGTATCTATGATGAAAGATAATGCTCATAATATGGCAAGATTCATGGAATCAATTTTTGTGAAGCATGATGCAGCCGTTTTGGTTCAAACAGTTCTCTGGGTTTTTCGGGCTTATCTTTCACATGGTTTTCAGCTTACATTCTGGTCAGCCCATCTGAATACATGGATGGAAATTTTGGAAAAAGAAATGTCACCAGAGACCTATAAAGAGCTTTATCCATTTTATTTCTGGATGCAGGTAAATATCCCGGTTTTCACGAAATTGGCTGGTGAGATCGATGAATAATGAACCCGTGAAGATATTGGTCATTGATGATGATGCCGAAGTATTGATGCTCACATCCCGCATTTTAAAATCTGCTGGATATGAAGTGTTGCAGACGCAATCAGTAAGTGAAGGTATGGAATTGCTAAAGCAGCAGCCGGAAATATTACTTCTGGATGTTGTGATGCCTGAAATGAATGGTTTTGATTTTTGCCGTAAAATCAAGTCACAGCCAGAATTTTCAAAAATATTTATAATCCTGCTTTCGGGGGTGAAGGTAACTGCTGAAGATCAGGCTGCTGGCTTAAATCTGGGTGCTGATGGCTATATTTTGCGTCCTTTTACAAAAGATGAATTGCTGGCAAAAATCAATGCTTATGTGAGAATACATAAAGAACTTGTTAAAATCAGCAAAAGCGAGAATTGGCTGGCTATTACTTTGAAAAGTATTGGTAATGGGATTGTTGTTACGGATTCTCGGGGGAATATCAGCTATATCAATCCCGCTATGGAAAAAATGGTATGTCTTGAGCAAGTAGATGTAATAGGGCGATCTGCAGACAATATTTTGAAATTCTCCGAAGATGATTATCAAAAAGGTTATGAGAATCTGATTAGTGATGTTCTGGAAAATAAGCCAGGTTTACTGAGAATTGATAATGCCATTTTGGGACAATATAGAGATAAACCAATTTATGTGGAACTTACTATTACCAAAATCTATTCAGAATCTGAATGCGATGGACTGGTGATTATTGTTCAAGATATATCCAAAAGGAAAATTGCTGAAAAGGAATTAGACCAATATCGCGATAATCTGGAAGAGAATGTGATTAAGCGGACCAGTGAACTGCTAAAGCGTAATGAAGAACTTGAGCATTTTCATGAGCTGTCAATTGAAAGAGAAAAAAGGGTGAAGGTATTGCGCGATCAGGTGAAGGAACTGGAGCAGGAACTTTCTAAATATCGCAGATAGGAATTATTTTAGCTGATAAGTTTTGATCTTACGATTTAAGGTTGAATATGAAATACCCAGTTTTTTGGCAGTGTGGGTAAGATTGTTTCCTGTTTGATCAAGGGTGTTTATGATCATTTGTTTTTCCATTTCCTCGATTGTGCAGTTAGTAATGCTGGATTGATCTGTAGTTATCGCTGGTGCCTGGGTGAGATTAAAGGATTCGATACCCAGTGTATCAGTTTTTAACATGATCATTGCTCTCTCAACCATGTTTTTTAGTTCTCGCACATTCCCCGGAAAATGATATTCCCGCAGACTCTCAATCAGTTCCTGAGTTATCCGGGGGACAGGTTTTTTTAAAATTTTAGCAAAAGATGAAACGAAGAAATGCGTTAAAGGCTCAATATCTGCTCTACGATCACGTAAAGGAGGTATATGGATTTGAATAGTATTTATTCTGTAAAACAGATCTACCCGAAACAAATTTTCTCCAATTAATTTGCTGATATCGTTATTAGTGGCAGCAATCAGTCTGAAATCTACTTTTATCGATTTATTTGTTCCTATTGGTTTCACTATCTTGGTTTCCAGTACTCGCAGCAATTTTGCCTGCAGATGAAGTGGCATTTCCCCAATTTCATCAAGAAATAAAGTTCCGCTGCTGGCATCTTCCAGATAACCGATTTTATCTGCAATAGCTCCGGTAAATGCACCTTTTTTATGACCGAAGAATTCACTCTCACTTAGATTCTCAGGAATGGAACTGCAGTTAATAGGGATAAAGATATTATCATTACGACGGGAGGCAAAATGAATTATATGAGCTATGATCTCCTTGCCTGTTCCGCTTTCTCCTGTGATCAGCACATTAGTGTCACAGTGTTCTGCTGCCATCAGTGCCAGCTTGTGAACCTCCTTGATGGCATGACTATTGCCAATGAAGTTCATATTTATCTGATTCTTAAGTGATTCAGATATTAATGAGCTTTTACGCTCTGTTTTCACAAGTTTGCTAATAGTTGCTTCATATTTCTTCTGGATATTTGCTATTTTCTCTATTACCTCAGAATTCAAGCGTTTATCCTTGAAAAGAGTATATTGCTCATAATATTCCAAAGACTTCTGATATTTCTGTTGCGCTTTGCAAATATTGCTGAGCAGCAGGTAGTTTTCTTCAATTTCCTGAATTTGTTGATTTTTTTCAGTTTCCTCCAGGCTTCTAAGTGCATATTCCAAAGCTTCTTCATATTTCTTCTGCTTGTAATACACCGTCCCAATATGCTTCAGGAAATATGTGAGGTTTTTCAGCATCTTGCTTTTTTCTGCTATCTCCAGGGCTCTGCGATAATATTCCAGGGCTTTATCATATTCACCACGGTCTTCATAAACTCCTCCGATATTATTCTTAAGAGCTGCCAGCACATTTATTTTACCATTCGCTTTTGCCAGTGGCAATGCTTCCAGATAATATTGCAAGGCAAGTTCAGTATCCTCATCACTATACGAAACTCCCAGGTTGATCAGCTCTTTGCAAATGCTTTCTGCATCATTCACTTCTCTGGCATGTTTCAAAGCAAGCTTAAGATATTCTCTGGCTTTTTCCGGTTGCTTCAGCATACCATATATCATGCCTATCTGCTCTAAAAGCCCAGAAATGCGCCCAAGAAAGTAGGAATCTCTCTGATTGTCAGTATCTTTTAGATGCAGTTCCATAAATTCTTTCGCTTTGAAAAGGAATTCCAGACTTTGGCTAAAATTTCCTTTTCTCCGATAGACCATGCCCAGACTGTGATAACAATAGAACTGCCCATCATTTTTATTGTTATCCTGATAGATTTTTAATGCCAGTCGAGTGTAATGCTCAGATTTTTCATAATCTGGTACATAAGTATAAATCCTGCCTAAAAAGTCATAATTTTTAGCTAATTGGAGAGAATCACCTTTTTCCTGAAGAAGCGAGTTCAGCTCCAGAGCAAAAGGGATTGCTTCAAATATCTTATTTGATCTCGAGTAAGCAGAAATCATATTTCCTAATGCCTGGATCAGCTCATCTCTGTCCCCGGAATTTCTAACTGAATGCAATTCATTTGTTAAACGGGTTAATTCTTCATTGCTCACCATTTCTTACCCCCGGTCATACTATTTTAATAATAGTATTTTTCCCTTGGATTCAATATCATTGCTTTGGATACGATAATAGTATATTCCACTGCTTAAGGGAGTATTATCGGCTGAAATACCTGTCCAGGAGATATTATAATCTCCTGCTGCTAAATTATGGTTTATAACGGTTTTTACCAATTCTCCCCGGATATTGTATATCTGTAATGCAACCTGGCTTGGCTCAATCAATTGAAAGCTGAAATTTATCTGGGGGTTAAAGGGATTAGGATAGGCTCTCAAACCTCTCAGGCTGAGCACATCCTCATCATTAGCATCCACTGGCTGCATGACGATCTCCAGATATACATCGCTATCAGCTATTTCAAATTCACCAGTTTGTCCTACATACCAGGCATGGCTTACCATATAGTTATAAATACCATTCATTAATTCAATACTAAAACTGCCATCTGCCATAGTGTAAACATATTGCGGGTCTCCGCCTGATACTGGCATCAGCACTATCTCAGCATTGACCATAGGTTCACTTTGTTCATTGAGCACAAAACCATAAAATACACCACCTGGCTGGCCACCGCCTCCCTGCAGAACTATCTCCTGATACACGTTATTATCATTGATAGTTACTTCATCGGAATATGTTTCATATCCTAAAGCCGCAACTGTATAGCTATATGTTCCATTTGCCAGGGCAAATAAAAAAGCTCCAGTTTCATCAGTAGTAAAGAACCAGGGAATAGCCGAATTGGGATTTTCCATGACAAAAGCGGCATTTGCAACCGGTTCACCATCAGTATTAAGCACTAAGCCAGAAAAATCACCATCAGGATTGGAATAATAGAAATCTATCCCACTAACATTGCCATTTACGGTTACTTCCTGTATCTCTGGTGCTATGAATTCTCCATTGAGGTCCAAAGCGCTATATACGCCCACAGCGCAGGGTACATCAGGAATATCTTCCGGCACAAATATCTGATAGGTTCCCAGAAAACCCGTAAGATCGCTTAATAGATAATGATCTGAGGAAATAAATTCCAGAAGTGCTTCCAGACTGAGATTTTCAAATAGATCAATCAGGTATTCGGCACTGCCATTATAAATTGTAAAGACCACTCCTCCTATAACAGGCAGATCAATCCATCCGCCTTCCTGCGTTACTGTGCCAGAGATACTGAAATCAGTGTCCAGCTGCTCAAATTGGATTTGCACTGCATCAGAAACTTCATCATCTGTGAGTGTGACCACTAAGGTAGTTCCCTCTGGTAATTGGATAAAATTATTAAATCCACCAGCGAAACTGCCATCTAAACCCGTGTTGTCAAGTAATCCACCATCCTGGAAAAGCATATAGTTGCCGGAAAATAGAGGTATCTGCTGACCAATTATTTCAATTGACAGATCAAAATCTGCTGAATTACCCTCATTCTCAAAATCAAATTCCAGATATAAACTATCTGAAACAGCTACTGTTAAGGATTCCTGACCATTGATCGTGAAATTATGTACTGCGGATAAAGGATACATAAAAATCAATATTATAAAACAGATAAAAATATTTTTCATTGTTACCTCTTATTTTTTTTTTACACAGGGAACTTTTTAGTCTGATCTATTCTTATGTCAAGTTTACTTATTAGATATCTGAGTTTTCAATCGAGGGATGCGTTTTTATATAAATCTGTTATCCCTATGTTTTTTATCAATTCTAACAGGTCTAAATAATTGGAAATAATGGAGATAATATATATTGAAAAGAGTTAACCATTCGGGAGGTCTAACGACCATCCAGAAGGTATCAGATGGGAGG
>JAVCCT010000024.1 GCA_030765325.1 Candidatus Stygibacter frigidus
AGCGGTAGAGCGGGTGGCTGTTAACCACTAGGTCGGGGGTTCAAATCCCTCTTCAGGAGCCATATTAAAAGCCTTCTTCGGAAGGCTTTTTTCTTGACAATTTGTAAGCTATTGAAGAATATCTGTATTGATTGTTGTAAAAATTTATAGGAAGGTATTTTATGGATATTAATTTGATCCATTTTGTTGGTTATTTTATCATATATCTATTTATAGGATTTGTCTTTTTCTATTTTTCTCTCTTTAAAAAACCTGGTTCAAATATTGTGGGTACTATATGTTTGATAATAATTATTTTCAGTCTTGCCATAGGTTTTATCTCTGCCATATATCTGGGAATATTAAATTTATTTATGCTGGTATTGGGATTCTGGTTTGCCTATATAATAATGAAAATGAATTATGACGACAAGCAGGAAGCAGCAAGGCGGAAAATGTCTCAACAACGGATATATAAGCAAAAAATAACCAGAAAACATCTTGAGAAAAAAACAGAATAAGCCATTTCTGGCTTATCCTGCGTATTTTATAATTTATCTATAATCCGGCTTTACGGATCAGCTCTTCTACTCTATCAGTTTTTTCCCAGGTGAAATCAGCAAGTTCTCTGCCAAAATGACCATAAGCTGCTGTCTGTTTATATATAGGTCTTCTCAATTGCAAATGTTCGATTATGCTCTTGGGTCGCAAATCAAAAAGTTCATCAACTATTTTAGCCAGTCTCAAGTCTTCTAATTTCCCTGTGCCAAAAGTATTGATCAGCAGTGATACTGGCTGAGCAACTCCAATTGCATAAGCAATTTCGATTTCACATTCTGTAGCAAGTCCTGCGGCAACAATATTTTTGGCTATATAGCGAGCCATATAGGAAGCACTGCGATCAACTTTTGTGGGGTCTTTTCCCGAGAAAGCTCCTCCCCCATGCCTGCCCTTGCCTCCATAGGTATCTACTATGATCTTGCGTCCAGTAAGCCCTGTATCAGCCTGAGGACCACCAATCTCAAACCTGCCGGTAGGATTTGTATATATCACTGTATCATCGGATAAATACTTTGCTGGGATAATCGGTTTTATTACGTTTTCAATCAAGTCAGTGCGTAATTTCTTTTGATCAGTATGAGGTTTATGCTGGGTAGAGATCACAATAGCATTGCAAATATAAGGTTTATTATCCCTGTACTCAATAGTAACCTGAGTTTTGCCATCAGGTCTCAGATAATCTATGAGATTTTCTTTTCGTACAAGAGCCAGTCTTTCTGCGAGTTGATGGGCAAAATATATGGGCATGGGCATCAGAGATTTTGTTTCATTGCAGGCATAGCCAAACATCATACCCTGGTCTCCAGCACCCTGTTCATGTTCCTCACTTTCATCAACACCGATTTTAATATCTTCAGATTGAGGATCAATGCTGGTTATTATACCACATGATCTATATCCAATCCCTGAATCTGCATCATCATATCCTATCCCTTTCAGGGTTTCTCGAACTATAGAGGGAATTTCTACATAGCAATCAGTGGTTATCTCGCCAGCAACAATGACCAGTCCAGTAGTAAGAAAGGTTTCGCAGGCTACTCTGCTCATGGGATCGCACTTGAGTATCACATCTAAAATGGCATCTGATATCTGGTCAGCAACTTTGTCTGGATGCCCTTCTGTTACTGATTCTGAAGTAAATAGATTTCTAAATCTCATATTTTTATCTCCTGATAGTTTATTTTTTTTATAATTGAAACATAGATGGAGAGGCAATTTATAAAATAATACAAAGAAATTATCTGGCTCACAAGATCAATACCATCGGCAAAAATAATCTCAGAACCCTTTTCTATATTAGAAGATGATTCTGCCGGGTACATTTTTTCCAGAAAAACAAGCCTTCCTCCTACTGAATTTATACCACACCAGTTTTTCAGTATATTTTGCCAATATTGACTGATGAACTCAAATTCCGGCTGGGATGAAGTAATCTGCCAGCTATCAGCACTTGCCAATCTAACAGCCCAGATTTTTGCAAAATTAGCCATGTATGGTTGTCGCCAGGCAACTACTCCTGCTTTTTGCATCCCCATAGCTACTATTTTATTGATAATATTGTTATGATCACATCCAGAAATTTTATCTATAAAACCGCTGATAAAACCCAGGAATATCCCAAGACCTTCATTTGCAGGGATCTGTGGGAAAGAATAGCAGATGGCATTTTGAAATACATGAAGCAGTTTTCTACCAGTAAGATATATTATCCTGTCATCATCAGGCACTCTCGGAAGCTTTTGATGAAAATCGGGGATTATTAATAAACTATCCTTATTATCCCAGATTTTGGGAATTTCGTCTATTTTTATAATAGGGATAATATCCTTGTATATATAATAGATCATTTGGATCAGCAGGCTATTAACACAGCCTGATTGCCATATAAATATCTTTTGAGGAAGATGATAGTTTATTGTAATCTGCTCTGAGAATTTTCGAGCCTGAAGTACCTGCTCAGGAAAATGGATAGACAGATGATAGGCATTTTCCCACCCCAGTGCTATTAATTGTTTATCATCGTCTAACAAATATTCTAATTTCTCCACACTATAACCTCTCACTATAATAATGAGACGGCATATTTATAGCATTCTTTTGTGTCAAGCTGGAGAATTTTCTTTTTGATTTCATTATAGTTAGCTGGAGAGGTGGATAATTCATCTACACCCAATCCTAAAAGGATAGCAGTAAATTTTTCCTGTGAAGCCATTTCACCGCAAACTGCCACTTTGATACCTGCTTCATGGGCAGATTGACAAACCTTTTGAATTAAATATAATACTGATGGGTCAGCTTCATTATAATATTCTGCGACAAGATCATTATTTCTATCTACTGCAAGTGTGTATTGCACCAGATCATTTGTGCCAATACTCAAAAAATCGCACTCCGCAGCTATCTCTTTTGCCCTTAAAGCAGCGGAAGGGATTTCAATCATTGTGCCGATTTCTATTTCATTCTGGTATTTAGTACCCTCTGAACGCAGCTCTTTTTGACATTCAGAGATTATTTGTTTTGCAGTATTGATTTCTGCTACATTCGAAACCATTGGAAACATGATCTTGATCTTACCATGCACACCAGCCCTCAATATAGCTCGCAATTGCACTTTGAACAGGTCTAAATACTTGAATGACAGCCGAATTCCTCTGAGTCCAAGATTGGGATTCATTTCAGTTTCTTTCAGGCTTTTGGCAATTTTATCTCCTCCCAGATCAATAGTTCTGATGATCACTGGCTTGGGAGATAACCTTTCTGCAACCTTTTTATATATCTGAAATTGTTCTTCCTCATCAGGTAGCTTTTGCCTGTCCAGATACAAAAATTCAGTGCGAAACAAGCCAATTCCTTCTATATTCATTCTTTCCAGAGCAGTTATTTCCTCTGGTATTTCTATATTACAATACAGGGGCACTTTTTCCCCATCTTTGGTGACCGAATCTTTATCTGCAAGTAAAGCTAATTCCTGATTCCTGACATTGATTTTTGCTAAATCCTGCTGATATTTTTTTTTCTCCTTTTCTGTTGGAGAAATAATTACGAGCCCTTCACTACCATCAACAATTACTTCTTCAGGACAAATATCACATTCATCATCATTTAAACCCATAACCATTGGGATTTGAAGTGATCTTGCCAGGATTGCAGAATGAGATTTCCTACTTCCGTGAATTGATATTAACCCTGCTACATGGTTTTTGAAAGCCTCCAGTACCTGGGAAGGTGTAATCTCCTGGGCGACCAGTATACTGCCATCCCAATTCTCATGCTCTGAGTCTGTTTTATATAATTTCTTCAAAAGACGGCTTGTTACATCCTGATAATCTATTATTCGGGCAGAGAAATATTCATCTTCAATTTCAGAAAATTGTTTCTTAATTTCTTGAAGATTAAGGTCTAATGCTTTCTCCAGTGTAACAAGCTCTTCCTGCAGTATCTTTTTGATGTTATTTATCATTTCAGGATCTTCTAAGATCATCTTATGAGTTTCAATTATATCTCTCTGGTTCTTATTACCGGGAAATTCGCGAGAGAAACTTTCCAGTTCATGTATAGTATCAATAATAATCTCTTCCAGCCTTTTCAGCTCTTGAGTAATCCCTTCTTTAGATATCTGATAATTGATTATGTTAAATTTATAATCGATGCAAATCGATTTACCAATAGCAATACCAGGTGCTACTGCTATACCTGATAATTTCATTTTTTTGCCTCATCAAAACCAGATGAAAAAAGCCTTTCTATCTCTTCAATAAGTTCTTTTTCATCAATACCATCAGCGATTAATTCCAACACAGTTCCATAGGCAGCTGCCAGGGTCAATACACCCAGCAGGCTTTTACCATTGACCTCAATTTCATCTTTGCGGATTTTTAATACTGATCTGTATTGAGTTGCTTTTTTTACCAGAAGCGTTGAAGGACGGGCATGCAGCCCATATTCATTTGTTACTTTAATCCGTTTTACTACCAATATTATTCTCCAATTCTTTGTTTGCCTGTGAAGATTTCATGATTGATTTATTTAATTTGCGAGTATATTCTTCTGCTGCATTATATCCAAATGATCTCAAACTGTGATTCATGGCAATTACTTCCATGATCACTGATAAATTCTTACCGGAAGTAACTGGTAAGTAGATGATTGGTAATTTTATTCCCATTATTTCTGTCATTTCGTCTTGCAAACCAAGTCTTTGATAGCTCTCCATATCATCCCATTTCATCAATTCTACTTGAATATCAACTTCCTTCGTTTTACGCACTCCATGGATACCATACATCTTTTCAATATCAACCAGCCCAATACCTCTGATCTCCATTGTATAAAGATTTTCAAACCGAGGCATACCAATTAATCTGCCATCAAGAGAGCGCAAAGTAACCAAATCATCACAAACCATGCGATGACCACGGTCAACCAGATCAAGCGCACATTCACTCTTACCTATACCACTTGCACCAGAGATCAGCATACCTACACCAAAAACCTCTACTAATACTCCATGAATAGATATCTGTTCAGCAAAAGTATTATCAAGGTGCTTGAGCATATCATTATAAAAACGATTAGTACTCAAATGAGTAATAAATACAGGAATCTGATATTCATCCGCCAAAAAAGTTAAAGCTCTTGGAGCAGATAATCCCTTGGTAACTACAATGCAGGGAATATCAAAAACCAGCATTTCCCGGAGTCTGGCAAAAAGATCATTCTCCTCAAGACTTTGCAGATAACTGATCTCAGTCTCCCCCAGAATCTGTACCCGATCAGAAGAAAACCGATCATAATATCCAGTAAGAGCTAATCCAGGACGATTGAGAAAAGGGGTTTTTATAGATTTATTTAAAGTTTTCTCATGTGTAAGAAGACTTAGTTTAAAATCCTGCTTTCTGTCATTATAGAATTTTTTTACGGGATATTCAATTTTTTGTTTCATGATTTTTCCTATATTATAGGGGGGGAAGCCGGAATGCTTCCCCCTTAATCCTGTTTACTTAACGCGCTGTGGCAAATAGTTTATAGTGCAACTCATCCTTGCGGACAAGTACCGATAATCTATCTGTTGCCACGTCCCTGAAGATGAGAAAAAATTCTTCATCTATTTCAATTTTATCTATTGCCTCATCTATGCTCATCGTATCAGGAGGAATGCGCTTGACCTTCACTCTTCTTCGGTCGCCGGCTTTCTCAATGAGATCTGTATAAACAAATTGCGTATCTGTTTTCAAACTCTTTTTCTGATGATCTGTCCACTTGTCCTTTAACTTTTTAATCTGAGTTTCCATCTTTTCGATCGCCATATCCACTGCCAGATACATATCCTTGTCCGAAGAATCAGACCGGAAATCGTGGCGAGGAACATGAACTATCATTTCCACGTTGCTTAAACCATTCTCCAGTGCCAAAATGAAATGTACATTCATAATGTGATCAAAATATCGATCTAATCTCTCGGCATTGGATTCGATGTGTTCCCGAATCGCATTTGTCAGATCAAAGTGACGAGCAGTAATTGTAATTTCCATAATTTACTCCTTCTGTCATTTTTTTTGCTGCATATCAAAACAATTATTACCAAAAACCTCCTTCAATATTTAATATAACTACTTTTTATTTATGAGCATATTTTTCTTTATATTAATTACATTTTATGGATAGCCAAGCCTTCGCTATCTTCCAAAGCTTCGCCTACAGCTTCTGATAATGTAGGATGAGCAAATACCAGAGTTTTCAGTTTATCGATATCTGCTGAAAGGTTGATCATAATACTACCCTCAGCAATCATTTCCACTGCTTCAGTGCCAATTATATGCATTCCCCTGATCAGACCGGTTTTCTTTTCTATGATCACTTTCACGAAACCTTCTGTGCTGCCTGATGCAATTGCTTTTCCATTCGCTGAGAACATAAATTTACCCTTCTCTATCTCACCATATTTCTCTTTCGCCTCTTCCTCTGTAAGTCCCACAGAGCCAATGCCGGGACTGGTAAAAGTACAGCGAGGAATATCGCTATAATTTATTGAGAAAGAGCCTTCCCCTTCTCCTCGTAGTTCCTGCTTCAATACTTCTGCCACCAGCATTGCCTGCTTGCTGGCTGTGTGAGCCAGCATCAATTTTCCAGTAAGATCACCAATAGCAAATATCCTTTTATTATTAGTACGCATTTCGGGGTCAACAGTTACAAATCCTTTCTCTCTACTCAGCTCAAAACCATTGAATTTTATTTCGCAGACAGGTTCTCTGCCAATACTCATTAGCACCTTTTCTGCTTCAATTGTTTTATCATTTGAGAGATGAAGAATCACTTTATCATCCTGTTTTTCAATTTCGACTACTTTGGTTTTTGTAAATATTTTGATTTTCCGCTTTTTCATCATGATTTGAAGTCGCTTACTGATCTCATTATCTTCCATTGATACCAGGTCCGGAAGGAATTCTATTATGCTGACTTTAACCCCTAATTGCTGATAAATACTGGCAAATTCGCAGCCTATCACTCCTCCACCAATCACAGCAAGGCTTTCTGGTAACTCTCTAAGACTCAATATATCTCGTGATGATAGAACCTGCTGCCCATCAAATTTTAGATTTCCGATTTCTTTGGGTTTTGAACCCGTTGCCAGGATAATATAATCACACTTGTATTCTGATTCGCTGGTAATGATGGTATATCCTTCAGATTCGCGCCTTATTTCTATTACTTCTTTTTGTATTAATGGTATTTCTTTTCTTTTATAAAGATATTCTATTCCAGAGACCAGTTTCTCTACCACTTCATCTTTATAATTCATAGCTGCCTGAAAATCCACTTTCGTATCAGATATAAATATTCCAGATTGCTCACGGTCTTTTACTTCCTGATATAGATCTGCTATTTTTACCAATGCCTTTGTAGGAATACACCCCCAATTTAAACACACTCCTCCAAGCCTGGCTTTTTCAAACACAACCGCATTTATGCCATATTGCTGCAATCTTATCCCTGCTGTATATCCCCCAGGCCCTCCACCAATTACAGCCACTTCAAATTTATTCACTCTTTTCTCCTTAAATGACTATTTAATATACCCATACGCTTCCGATATTTTGCAACTACTCTTCTTGATACAGTAAGACCTTCATCATGGAGTTTATCTGCAAGATCAAGGTCACTTATAGGATTTGTGGGGTCCTCATTATCAATATAATCTTTTATGCGCACTTCCACGCTTTGACGAGATACGGAATTATAATTTTCATCTTTACCCGCTTTACTGGTGAAAAAGTCTTTTAAACACATCATTCCAAAGGGTGTTTCTGCATATTTACTGCGAACTACTCTTGAAATTGTCGATTCATTTACCCCTAATTCATTTGCAATCACAGAATAAGTTAATGGTCGCAAGGTTCCATTTTCCTCGTAAAAAAATTCTGGTTGATGCTTGATTATTGCTCTCACAACATTTTCAAGAGTTCTACCTCTCATATACACACTCTTCATGATGAATTTGGCAGCATTGATCTTATCTCGGACAAATTCCAGTGCCTTACGGTCTTCTTTGACCATTTTCAAAACATTAAGATAGTTCCTGCTTAGATGTACTTTTGGAAAAGAATAATCATTAGAGATTATCTCAAATCTATCACCAATCTTCTTGATGATCACATCAGGAGTCACATAATCAGTATTCGCTGGTAATATACGCAATCCTGGTTTGGGATCAAGATGAGATATCATTTCTTTCCAGTTAAGCACAGTTCTTTCCATCACACCATATTTCACACTAATCTTCCGGTATCTCTTATGGATCAGATCATCAAAATCTTCTAACAGCAATTGATATAATACATCATAATATTCATCTTCCTTATCCAGTTGCACTTGCAGGCATTCAGTAATATTCCTGGCTGTGATTCCCTTAGGATTTAGGTTCAATATTATTTCGTGTATTTCATCTGCTCGCTCATTATTTATATTGTACTCTTCTGCTAATTCATAAATATCCATTTCTTCAGGCAGATAACCATGTTCATTTACACTCTCGATCAATTCCTCTGCATATTCATATTCAAGATCTTTGAATGTGAATTGGCTTAATAGTTCCATATATTTATCTATCTCATTAGATTGAGTGACCATATTTCTATTAGACTCATATCTTTTCTCAAAATCAAGATCTTCATCATTACGCAACTTATTTTGCTGATCACTATTATATTCCTGCCAGGAATCAAGAACTTCGCTCAACTCACGTGCTTCTTCCCTCAATTCCTGCAACTCTTGATCTTCACCGCTTTCATCTTGAGTCTCAGATTTTTCCTCGGATTGATCATTGGGATTTTCAGCTTCGTCCTCAGGATTGTCCTCTATAAGTTCCAACATGGGATTTTTTTGTAGTTCATGGAGGAGAAATGTCTCTAATTCTATGATGGGGGCAGCAAGTATCTCTAAAGATTGCAACATCTTTGGTTTGATAAGTAGTGTTTGAGTTTGCCGTTGATGCAGATTATGATTAAGTCCTATCTTGCTCATATTTCCTGCACAAAGGGATTGATAAATTTATCCCCCAAATATACCTTTCTTGCCTGTTCATCATTTACTAATTCCTGTGAAGTCCCGGAAAATAGTATCTCCCCATGATAAATGATATATGCTCTTTCAGTTATCTTCAATGTTTCCAGTACATTATGATCAGTAATAAATACTCCGATATTCATGTCTTTCAATTTACGGATAATATCTTGAATATCTGCTACTGCCATAGGATCGACTCCTGCAAATGGTTCATCCATCAGCATAAACGAAGGAGAGGTAACCAGTGATCGCGTGATCTCAAGTTTACGCCGTTCTCCTCCTGA
>JAVCCT010000235.1 GCA_030765325.1 Candidatus Stygibacter frigidus
ATAAATATTATTGAGATTCAAAATATTAAAGCCATAATCAAGCAGAAGTTCTATTGCCTCTGTGCCATATCCCTGGTTCCAGCAGCTTTTATCTCCTATCATGATCCCCAGTTCTGCTTTGCGGTCATTGTGATCAAGGTCAAACAAACTGCAGCTTCCGATTAATTGTTCATCATTATTTATCACAATGCTGAAAATCTGAGAATTGTTTTTTACCATATCGCTCAAAATGGCTTCTTCACGTTCTTTGGTCATTTGACGATCAAACATCGTCAAGTTAATCGCCAGTTCTGCATCAGCAAACCAGCGGCAGAACTTATCAGCATCTTCCAGACGGATGGGCGCCAAAAATAACCTCTCACCAGTAAGTTTACGGTAATATTTCATTATAAATCCTGTATAAATTTATTGTTCACAGAGTTAACGACGTTAACCCTGTTAACTAAAAAAATTATTTCCTTTTCTGAATTCTTGACCACTCGTCACGTAAACCTACAGTTCGGTTGAATATCGGTTTACCCGGTTTACTATCTATTCTATCTACACAATAATACCCGATTCTCTCAAACTGTATTCTACTTTCCACTGGCAGATCTTTCAAAGCTGGCTCAAGTTTGCAGTTCGTGAGTATCTCACGGGATTCTGTATTGATCAAATCCATAAAATCCAGCTCAGATTCTGCCGGATTAGATACTGTGAGCAGGTTATCAAAATGACGTACTTCTGCATTAAAAGCATGAGCAGCACTCACCCAGTGCAAGGTGGCTTTCACCTTGCGTCCGTCAGGGGAATTTCCACCACTGCTGGCTGGATCATAAGTGCAATGTATTTCCATGATTTCACCCGTAGCTGATTTAACTATGCTTTCACATTTCACAAAGTATGCATAGCGCAATCTCACTTCTCGTCCGGGTGCCAGACGGTAAAACTTTTTAGGCGCATCTTCCCTAAAATCATTTCTTTCTATATATAATTCTTTGCTGAAAGGTACTTCACGAGTCCCATCATCAGGGTTTTCAGGATTATTCACTGCTGTGAAATATTCCACTTTATCTTCAGGGTAATTATCAATGATCACCTGCACCGGATCAAGCACTGCCATATACCGCAAAGCTCGTTTATTAAGGTCAGTTCTCAGGCAATGTTCCAAAAGTGCCAGGTCAACAATGCTTTCGCGCTTGGCAAGACCTATCCTGTCACAAAAATCTCGAATTGATTCCGCTGTATATCCTCTCCGGCGTAAACCACTCACTGTGGGCATCCGCGGATCATTCCAGCCATCAACTATCTTTTCTTCCACCATCTGTAATAATTTACGCTTGCTCATCACTGTATAAGTGAGGTTAAGCCGCGCAAATTCTATCTGCTGGGGATGAAATACTTCCAGTTCATCCAGAAACCAGTCATATAAATAACGGTGTACCTCAAATTCCAGCGTACAGAACGAGTGAGTGATCTTCTCAATCGAGTCACTGATGCAATGCGTGAAATCATACATCGGGTAGATGCACCATTTATCACCAGTGCGATGATGACGGGCATACATGATGCGATAGATCACAGGATCACGATTGTGCACATTGGGACTGCTCATATCTAATTTGGCTCTCAAAGTACGAGTTTCTTCTGGAAATTCGCCAGCTTTCATTCTGCGGAAAAGATCAAGGTTTTCTTCCACACTCCGTTCACGCCATGGGCTTGGTTTGCCAGGTTCTGTGAGCGTTCCCCGATATTCTCTGATTTCCTCGCCACTCAGATCGCAGACAAATGCTTTGCCACTTGCGATCAGTCGCTCCGCATATTCATATAACTGATCAAAATAATCAGAAGCATAATATTCCCGATCTTCCCAGTCAAAACCCAGCCAGTGCACATCTTCTTTAATGCCATCTACATAAGCTGTTTCTTCTTTACTGGGATTGGTGTCATCAAACCTGAGATTGCACTTGCCATTATACTTCAATGCTGTGCCAAAATCCAGACATATCGCCTTGGCATGTCCTATGTGCAGATGACCGTTTGGTTCCGGGGGAAACCGCGTATGCACTGCTCCATCATGTTTCCCATTTCGTATATCTTCTTCCACTATCTCGTGGATAAAATGCGTATTCTCTTTAGCTTCCATATTTGCTCCTAAAGTTACCTCCCGGATGGTTGAAAACCTCCGGGATGGTGATTACTTTTTTTAATGTACTGTTCAACCATTGCGAAGGTCAAGACCATTCGCAGGTCCCGTCTCACGACTCACGTCTCACGACTCACGTCTCACGACTCACGGCCTTAAGCCTCGCAATACATCTCTCTCTACCCGCCAGCTTAATGATCTTATCCAGCTCAGGACCATGCACACTGCCAAACATTGCCAGCCTCAGCGGAAAATAGAGCTTCTTACCCTTTAAGCCGAATTTCTCAGAAGTCTTTTTCAAAAGCTTGTTTACGGCTTCAGTATCCCAATGTTCCTGCAAACTGAGCTTATCTGCCCAGAATGCCAGCATCTCCTGTGATGCGGCTTCCTGCAGGATAGCTCTATCCTCCTCGCTATATTCTATTTCTTCTTTAAATGTTTTACATTCCCCAGGCATCTCCTTCAAGGTTGCTGCTCTTGGTCTGCTGTAATCCACAAGCTCTCTAAGCTCATTTTCATCTATCTCACCAAATACCTCTGTGAAAAAAGGTCTGGCTGCTGTTACTATTTTATCCAGTTCCATGGTTTTCAAATAATGACCATTCATCCAGCGTAATTTCTCGATATCAAATACTGCTCCAGACTTAGTTACACGCTTTAAGGAGAATTCCTTCTCCAGTTCTGCCAATGTAAATAATTCCTGATCGCCCTTAGCATGCCAGCCCAGCAGGGCAATAAAGTTCAATAGTGTTTCTGCAAGAAATCCTTTATTAAGATAATCTTCCACAGCAACATCTCCCTGTCTCTTACTCAATTTAGATTTATCAGGATTCAACAGCAGAGGCAGATGCGCCATCTTAGGTGGTTTCCAGCCTAACTGCTCATATAGAAATAAATGCTTAGGCACACTGGAAAGCCACTCTTCACCCCTGATCACGTGACTGATCTCCATCAGATGATCATCCACCACGTTTGCCAGATGATAAGTAGGAAAGCCGTCACTCTTGATCAGCACCTGATCATCGACCATATTCCAGTCAAAAGTCACTTTCTCGCGCACTACATCATAAAAAAATACTTCACCCTCATCAGGGGTTTTCAATCTGATCACATGATCTTCTCCAGCGTTTGCTCTTGCTGCTGCTTCCGCTGGCGGTATATTGCGGCAACGCCCATCATACCCCGTCACATAACCATCTTTCTGCTGCTCCTCGCGCATTTTATCCAGCTCTTCTGTGCTGCAGAAACAGTAGTATGCTGCTCCTTTTTCTACCAGTTCAAGCGCATATTTACGATATAATTCTGTCCGTTGACTTTGGTAATAGGGTCCATAATCCCCCCCTGCTTCCGGTCCTTCATCTGCCTGCAAACCTACCAGTTTCATAGTTGCCAGCAGGTTTTCCACTGCCCCTTCCACATACCGCGTCTGGTCTGTATCTTCTATTCGTAATATAAATGTCCCGCCCACTTTACGGGCATATAGGTAATTGTATAAAGCCGTCCTCAAGCCACCCACATGCAGGTAACCCGTAGGGCTCGGTGCAAATCTTACTCTGATCTCATTAGCCATCGCATCTCTCCTGTACTATTTAATATTTGAATTGTAAAATTTTATTCCAACCACTCACCTGTCAATCAAAACCTAAGCCAAACTACCTTGTCCACTACGTCAGCTACGTCCTCTATGTCCGCTCAGTCCTCTTTTTCAAATCCCAGCTCACCTTACTTCAAAAGCGTGATCTTCTTTAAAGCTCTCCTTACCCCGTTTTCAAAACTCACAAAATATACCCCACTCCCCATATCCTCAGCATCCCAGATAACAGCATGTTTCGAGAGCAGAAATATTGTTTTCATCACTATCAAGATTAGGAATAAGGACTTCAATGATCTCAGATTCATTATCAGATGAATAGTAGGCACTTACTCCAGCAATATATTGAAAACCAGGAAAAATAAATGGGTTCATGTCTATCTCTATATCTATAGTTTGGGCAATCACCTCATTATCCAGATAGATATAATAAAATTCAAGGTGACGGACTGGCATTGAAGAATTTGGTTCACCGTCAATTAAAGGAGGTTCCCAGCTCAGAAAGCCGGTTGCCGCATCACTATAAAGATTTACGGGTGGATTTATGATCTCTTCCAGCTCATAAATCCCCATCCACGCTTCCCCCTCTCTATTTATTAATTATATTTGTGTCAAGTAAATAATAATGTTCCACAGTTATTCCACTTCGTCCACTATGTCCACTATGTCCACTATGTCCATTAAGTCCATACTTTAAAAAACAGGTGTATGTAAGCAATAAAATCAATTTTAATGCCAAAGTAAGGATCAGGAGTTTTGAACTGTACTCAGGGCAAGACTTCTGGAATCCGGCAGAGGACAGGAGATTTTTTAACCACAGAGACCACAGAGAGAATGTAATGTAAGGCTAAGGATTTATTAAAAATAACTGGATTTTGGTTCACTGATGGGATTGAGCTTGACAAATAGAGCGGAATTGGGAAAATAAATTAAGGAAGAAAGATAAGGAAAAACGATGAGCAGAAGAGTTTTAGATTACTTTATGGAGCTGGTGCAGATCGACAGCGAATCTCTATGTGAAGGTGCAATAGCCTTATGGCTTAAAACTGAGCTGGAAAGGCTGGGTGCTGAGGTGTATATAGATAAGGCGGGTGAAATTACTGGTGGTGAGATCGGCAATGTGATCGGCTGGCTGCCGGGTAATCCAGACCTGGAACCATTATTTTTATGTGCCCACATGGATACTGTGCAACCTGGTAGAGGAGTGAAGCCAATCATCGATGGAGCTATTATCCGCTCAGAAAGTAATACGATTTTAGGCGCTGATGATAAAGGTGGCATAGCCATGATCCTGGCAGTTCTCGATGAATACAGGGAAAGTGGAGCAGAACATGCCCCCTTGGAGATAGTGTTCACCGTAAGTGAGGAAATAGGGCTTTTGGGAGCAAAGGCACTTGAGCTATCCAGATTAAAATCAAAAAGAGGCTATGTGCTTGATGGTAATAAAATCGGAGAAGTGGTGAAAGCATCGCCCAATCAAGCAGATTGGAAGGCGATCATCAGAGGTAAAAGTGCCCATGCCGGAGTCGAGCCGGAAAAAGGTAATAATGCAATCAGAGCCGCTGCTGCTGCAATATTGGCGATACAGGATGGCAGAATTGATGATGAGACAACCATGAACTGCGGCAAGATTTGTGGCGGAATAGCAACGAATATCGTCTGTGATGAAGTTAAGATTTTCGGTGAGATCAGAAGTCATAATGAAAATAAACTTACAAATCTTGGAGAAGAAGTCAAAAAACAGTTTCTCGCTACAGCCCGTGAATATAAGTGCACCCTGGAATTTGACCTTAATAGCTCTTTCCAGTCAACTCGTATTGATGAAAATGATGAACTGGTGAAGCTGAGCGAGCAGGCATTTGAAAGGGCAGGCATCACCCAGAAGCTGGTAGTAAATGGCGGAGGAAGTGATGCAAATGTGTTTTCCCGCAAGGGCTTGCAGGCAATCGTTGTAGGAATGGGGATGCAAAAAATACATTCAATAAATGAATACATTTTAGTAGATGATCTCAAGCGAAGTAAAGTATGGTTGAAAAATGTGATAGATTTGTGGAGCAGAAAATGATCAAACTGGCAATAATCGGCTATGGTCAAATGGGTAAAATGATCGAGAAGCTGGCTGCCAACTATGATTTTGAAGTGGTGAGTAGAATAGACCCGCGTCTGGGTACTGAAATATGTCCTAAAGATTTGAATGATGCTGAGATTGCAGTAGAATTTACTCAGCCGGATACAGCTTTTGCTAATATATGCAAATGTGTGGAACTTGGTGTAAAAGTTGTGAGTGGTACAACAGGTTGGCATGAGCATCTGCTTAAGCTTAAGAATTTTGTGGCAGATAAAGGTGGCAGTGTGGTGTATGGTTCAAATTTTTCACCGGGGATGAACAAATTTTATGAAATAGTACGTGCAGCAGCACAAATTATGAAAAATATGAAAGATTATGATGTTTATGGCTATGAAATGCATCATAAATATAAAAAGGATAGCCCATCTGGTACAGCAAAGAATCTGGCAAAGATATTGATCAATGAGTTGCCGCAGAAAGATAAGGTCATCTATGACAGCCTGCAGCGGATAAAAGCTGATGATGAGTTTCATTTTGCCAGTGTGCGGAGCGGAAATATTCCCGGAGAACATCGGATAGGATTTGATAGCGAATATGACAGCATAGAATTGCGTCACACTGCACGCAGTCGAGAGGGACTGGCAGTAGGAGCATTACTGGCAGCAGCGTGGCTGAGCAATAAGCAGGGTTTATATGAATTCAAAGAAGTATTAGCCGGGGGTAAAGATTAATGAAACTTGATTTTATCAAAATGACCGCTCAGGGTAATGACTATATTTACATTGACAGACGTAAAACAGCGCTTAATGATATAAATATAAAGGAATTGGTACTCAGATTAAGTGATCGTCATTTTGGGATTGGCAGTGATGGAGTAGTATTTATGCATGCAAGCTCTGAAACTGATCTCAGAATGGAGATGTATAATGCCGATGGCAGCCGGGGCAAGATGTGTGGAAGTGCCCTCAGATCACTGATATATCTGCTTTCAATGGAAAAGCAGCAGCAGGAATATACTGTCGCCACTGATAGTGGCTTTCGCAAAGGCTGGATTATTGGTGATAAAGGACTGGTAAAAGTGGAAATGGGAAAAGTGATGCAATATGACCAAATTGAGGATGAAGATGATTATATCTATCTGGTGAATGTTGGTAATCTTCATGCCGTGAAGATTTTTGATGATATGAGTGATTTGGATTTACTATCTGAGATAAAAAGGCAGGAGACTTTTCTGGAAGAGATAGCCCTAAACCATGAATTTGTAGAAATTTCAGATAGTGAAAGTATAAATATGCAGATCTACGAATTAGGCAGTGGTTTCACACTTGCCTGTGGAACAGGTGCTGTGGCAGGAGCGTATACATCTCGTCAGGAAGGAATGGTGCGAGGAGATGAGATCAAAGTGACTATGCCAGGCGGTGAAGTGATAGTAAAAATTGATTCTGAAGAAATCTATTTGACGGGAATAGTGAAAGAAGTTTTTAGAGGTATAATTGAAATATAGTATTATTTTGATGCTGATAGTGCTGCTGGCAGGTAGTAATTTGCATGGTCATGACTGGCTGGGTAAAGATAAAATTGCCCATTTCAGTTCGAGTATTGTGCTCACCTGCTGGTCAGTTGGTATGAGCGAAGATATTCTGGGAGAGAATAAATCTAACAGTAGGATAATGGGGTCAGGATTTACTTTGAGTCTGGGATTAGTGAAGGAAGGATATGATCGCTATATTCAGCATAAGAAATGGAGCTGGGAAGACCTTGTCTGGGATATGGCAGGCATTGCCGGTGGCTTGATATTAATAAATAATCAGATGATTGAATAAACGAGGAAGTCATGGAAGAAAAGGTAATTAAAACGGAAAAAAGTATCGGACAATATCTGAAATCAGTTCGGGAAGAAAATGAACTGTCGCTTAAAAAAATTGCAAAAAAGACATGTATCAGCGAAAAGTATCTTGCTGATGTGGAAGCGGATAATTTTGATAATATGGGCGGTCTTGGCTATGCAAAGGCAATCACCGTGTCATATGCAAAAGCTATTGGTGCAAGTGATAAGCTGGTGCTGCAATTATTTAACAGCAAATATGTGAAACCTGTACCGCGCACCTTGTATAAACGTGAGCAGCAGCCAAAAAAATTTATGATTCCCACCAGTGTATTTTCAATTTTGATCCTTATTATCCTGATCGTGGTTCTCACTTTGATAATCACAAAGCTTTACAAAAGTGGAGATATCAAGTTTCCTTTCCGCAATAAAGTAAAATCCTCTCAGGTAGAGAAGGCAAGCATAACTACACCAGCGGAGAAAAAGAGCGTCAGCATCTATGATAACCTAAAAGAAGAAACCCCAGAAGAGCAGATGAAAAATGCTGAATTGGGCAGTGTGAAAACTGTTCAGCTTGATCTATCTGCATTACAGGACAGCACTGATTATGCTGATAAATATCTTTTTGAAGGAAAAGAATCTCCGTTTAATGTAAAAGAATAATGCGCTATCAAAAAATTAATTATGATTATCTGCTGGAACGAGTAGAAAAGCCGGGGCGCTATACAAATTCTGAAGTTAATGCTTTTCATAAAGAGCCATCAATAGAAAAAGCATGTTTTTGTTTTGCCTACCCAGATGTATATGAAGTTGGATTTTCTCATCAGGGCATCAAAATATTATATGCGATATTAAATAAAGAATCAGACACGGTTGCAGATAGAGTTTTTGCTCCCTGGCCGGATATGGGCAGGGAACTCAAAAAGGAAGGAATATTACTTCCCTCTCTGGAATCCAGAGCTGCCATCAGAGATTTTGATGTGCTGGGATTTACGCTTCAAACTGAATTGACCTATACCAATATCCTATTCATGCTGGAACTGGCTGGGATATCAATATTAAGCAAAGACCGGTTAGAAGCTGAACCCTTGATAATAGCAGGGGGACCGTGTGCCAGTAATCCTGAGCCTTTAGCAGATTTTATTGATGCCTTCCTGATTGGTGATGGCGAAGAAGCTATTCTGGAGATCAAAAATTGCCTTGTAGATAATCTATCTGCGAAAAG
>JAVCCT010000065.1 GCA_030765325.1 Candidatus Stygibacter frigidus
ATGGTAGGTGCATCATTCACCGGAATAACATTAATAGTTACTTCCTGACTGACAGAAGATCTACCTCCCTGTGAATCATATACTGTAAAGATCATTATCGGGTCACCAAAATAATTCGCTGCCGGCATCAAAGTTACCAGGCTATCTGTAGCTGAAAAGGCAATATTTGCATTATATCCCGCCGTAATTATCAGATCATCACCATCCTGATCATACATATAAGGTCCAAAATTAAATTCTGTTACCATATCTTCCTGCAAACTGAGTGTATCCGGCAATGTCAATTGAGGTGGATGATTATTTGCTCCCAATGTTACTGTAACCTGCACGCTGTCTGATGCTGTCAATTGTGGAGCACCTTCATCAGTAGCATGGAAATTGATCAATTCCGCGCCATACCATCCTTCTGGAGAACTAAAGGTGATCAGATAACCATCTCTGACAATATTAATATTCTCATTACCATCCCAGGTAATAGTCAATAAATCTCCATCAGCGTCAAAGGAATATTGCCGGAAGTTTTCCGTTAAACTGCCAATATCAGCAAATTCCCAACTGTCCGGCAAATCAAGTTCTGGCGCATCATTTACTGAATTGACCACAATTTGTACGTCCTGGGAAGCAGAAGAACGAGTGCCCGGATCTGAATCATAAACCGTGAATTCCAGATTAACATTCCCATGCCAGTTCAGGCTCGGTCGAAAAGTTACTACCAATCCTTCTATTGTTGCCACCACACTCTCATTGTATTCCACGTTCAAAGCCAGTTCATCTCCATCAATATCTGATAGGTATGGTGTAAAATCCATCTCCAGATCCGTATCCTCTTCAAGGGTTATCGGGTCTGGCAAATTTATTTCCGGAGCATGATTAAAATTGCCCTGAATTACCTGTATATCAACTAATTGACTGTCCTGCAAGCTGTCATCAGCAACTGTAAATGTTACTGACTCCACCCCATACCAGTTATCTAAAGGTAGAAAGTGCACTACCTCACCGGTTATATCAATATCAATAGTATCATTACCAGTAGCAGTTAATGTCAGATTACTGCTGTCAATATCTGAGATAAAAGGTGAAAAATCCCAGATAGGATCATCATTTTCTTCAATTATTATATCCTGAGTAATATTGATCACAGGAGGGTCATTTACCGGAAATACTGTTATCGCAATTTGTCCAGGCACCTGAACGTGACTTTGTAGCTCATAGATAGTGAAATGCAATGTGCGGGTCCCATTCCAGTTCGCTGCCGGTGTGAAGGTAGCCAAATTTCCATTTACTGCTGCTCCAATATACGTGCTGGCATTAAAAGAAACTATCCATGAATCCCCTTCTGCATCTGTTACATAATCAGTAAAATCCAATTGGTAAGTTGTATCTTCGTCAAATCCCACCGAATCAGGAAAATCCTCTGCTATCACAGGCGGATTGTTTTCTGTACTTTGTGATACGATCACTAATATACTATCTGTGGCTGATTCAAAAGCATCATTCACCATGAAACTTAGTGTATCGGTCCCAACCCAGCTGTCTTCTGCTGTAAAAGTTACCCAGGGTGCATTTATCTCTGCTGTGATATGTTCCCCATTAGTCACGCTTAAAAAAGGTGTTATCCCGTCAACATCTCCATAAAAGGTACTTAAATCTACCGTCAGATTTTCATTTTCTATAAAAGTGTAACTTGGTGGTAATACTATCCAGGGTGCATCATTAACAGCGTTTACCACAATGGGTATATTCGTCGTTGCATAAGCCCTGTCTCCACCTGGTTGGGTATCATAAACCCAGAAAGTTACCAGCTCATCCTCTCCATTCCAGTTATCATTTGCCCAAATTGTCACATCTAAACCCGTGATCTGAATATGAAATGGATTATCAAGATCTGTTACCATAAGCAAATGATCATCATTGTAATCTTGATCAAAAATATAATTTGTAAAATCAAATTCGAACTGAGTATCTTCATCAAATATAAAGGAATCCGGTAAATCAACAAACTGGGGTGAGTGATTCCAGTCTCCCTCCGTTACCTGGATCAATATGGAATCTGATACCGGTTGATATCCATCATCTACTGTGAAAGTAACCATCTCAGCTCCAATCCAGCTTCCTATTCCCTGAATATTTACTATCGTACTTTGTCCTACAGCTGATATATTGATATGTTCATTACCTTCCCAGGTAAAATATAGATCTCCATCATCTACATCAATCACATATTCACTCATATCTTTGGATAATATATTATTACCAGTGACAACGCTGAATATACCGGTTATATTAAATTGCAATACATCTTCTACTGGGCTTATCACAATATTCATTGTTCCCTGAACTAACCCGCCATGCTGATCATCTAACAGAATAGTGATTTCTTCCGAACCATATACATTTTCTCCTGCCGAGAAGGTTATTATAGATCCCAAACCACTACCGGCAGCCTCCACTATTTGATTATCATATATCGTAATTATCAGATCATCCCCATCAGAATCTTCCACCAGACCAGCAGCAACAAAATCTATAATCAACTCGTCGTCTTCATTAAAATATTGGGTCGGTATTTGATTAATTACTGGCTGATGATTGTTTTGCCATGATGTAACTATCACATCTACGTTATCACTTGCCGAAGCATTACTCTCATCTTCCACTGTAAAGGATAAATTCTCTGTTCCTATCCAGTTTGGATCAGGAATTATTACTGCTTCCATATTCTGATTATCTATCTCTACCGTTATATGTTCACTTCCAGGGCAGGTTACCAGCAATTCATCAGGATTGGGAGAATCATTTAGATCCACATCAATTATATATGCCATCAGATCAATTGAAAATTCATCATTCTCCTGAAGATTGAATTCCCGTGGTAAATTGATCGTGGGTGCATCATTGACAGCATTTACTATCACTGTCATTGTGCTATACACTACTCCACTATGTCCGTCAAAAGTATAGAAAGTGATCTCTTCACTGCCGTTCCAGTTCTCCTCCGTACTAAACCTAACAGTTGTACCAGTAATAACTTCTGTGAATATATTGCTGTTACCTGAAGGTAATATCGTCAAATCATCTCCATCCAGATCTGTCACCCAGAGACTATCAGCAAAATTTACAAATAAAGTGTTATCTTCATCAAAACTTATAAAGGCCGGTAAATTCATGATAGGAGCATCATTCACGCTTGAAACACGAACTTGCAGACTTCCACTGGCTGTGCCACCATTTCCATCATCTACAGCAAAATCCAGATCCTCTGCGCCAAACCAGTTCGCTGGAGCACTAAAGGTCACTATCATCCCGTTCAATATATAACTGATACTGTCATTTCCAGTTATCTCAATCGAAAGATCATCACCATCTATATCAATGATATAATTGCTCAGATCAAATACACCATCAGTATCCTCAGCAAATTCTATATAAGACGGGAAATTGATCTCTGGATCATCATTCAACGGATTCACAACCACACTCAATTGCTCCGTTATTGCTGCCCCGCCAATGTCCTGCGCGACAAAATAAATCCCCTCACTCCCATTCCAGTTACCTTCCGGGGTCAATGTTACTGTCGTTGAGTCTATATTTACTGCAATGTGCTGATTGCCATAATAGCCCAGAGATATATCTGAATTATCATTATCAATATCACTTATATACAGGCTGAAATCTAATATTAGCTGACTGTCTTCATCAATACTCACCTGTGGAGGAAGATTCAATGCAGGAGGATCATTAACCGCTAAAACCCGTACTGTGGTAATATCCTCCACCCAGGTCTCTCCTGTATAACGGATTCTAAAGGTTAAGTCAGAGTCACCGTTATAATTTGCATCTGGAGTCAATGTCACCATTGTACCCTGTATGTCTATATTGATATTATTATTTGCATCAGCACCAAGTTGTAGAGGCAACCCTTCTGGGTCATAAATATATTCAGTAAAATCTATAACTTCATCATCATCTTCTGCTATTATGATCATATTCGGCAGATCCAAATCAGGTAGATCAGGTGATGCTTCAAATGTGATAGGAATTGTCTGACTGGTTCCTGTTCTCTCCCCACTGTCAAATACGGTAAATGTTACATCTTCTAAACCGTTAAAGTCTGGTATCGATGATATATTCACATCCAGCCCATTAAAGGAAATCAGAACTGATGTATTACCTGCTGCCTGTAATAATAGCTGGTCTCCCGCATCTACATCACTCACATATTGATCAAAATTTACCCAGTTGCTGCTGTCCTCATCAAAGGTGAATCCTACCTCAGGTAAATTGATCACCGGTGGATCATTAACAGGTATTACTCTCACCAATACAGCATCATTTACCGTACCACTGCCGTCTGAGACTGTGAATGTTAGCGTTTCTTCTCCATTCCAGTTATTCGCTACCGTGGATAGTGTTACCATATATCCGCTAATATCCACATTGATATTATTAGCACCAATTACAGTCAAAGTAGGAAATTCTCCATCAGGGTCACCAGCATAATCCCTGAAATCTATTTCATAATCATGATCTTCCAGGAAAACAAATTCTGCTGGAAGATTCATATAGGGTGGCTCACTTTCCACAATTGTAAAAGTGAATGGATCTTCCTGATAATATTGATTATAATGATTATGCAGATGATCATCAGCTCGTGCCTGCCAGGTTATTAGCCCTTCACTATAACCACTCAATTGATAGCTCACTTGATATGCCCGGTAATGTTCATCCTGTGTTAAACCGAATTCAGGAGCTTCTTCTATTGTGAATTCATTTGTTTCTAAATCGTCTCCGTTTACCCGTAGACCAATGGTTGTCGGATCCACTCCTGGATCAAAATCATAAACATAAAAACTGATCTCTGTATCTAAAGGAAGGTTAGTAGCTCCATCTTCCGGAGATATCGACCATAAAAATGGCGGTGTCTCATCATCACTATCTATCAATGTAGTAAAATGATAGTTGTCTATTCGCTGATTACCCCGATTATCATACGCTGTTATACCCACATTGATCACTTCTTCTGAAGGAAATGGTAAGGGCATTGTAATTGTTACATCATAACCATTAGTAATATCTTCATAAGTGAATAGTAGATCCTCCTCCATGAAAAGGACACTGTCTATATATACCTCCAGACTACTGATATCTACACCCGATCGAGCATCAGTTACCCAAAATGATACTGGACTGTCTAAAGCTACATCTAATTCATTACTTGCTGGATGCCGCTCAGATATATAAGGGGCTGTTGTATCATTCCAGGTAGTGAAAGAATAGATGTCGCTCTCCATATCTTCACCCAGACTGTTCGCTGCATCGATCCGCACATTCACCAGTTTATTATATCCAAATGGATATACTGGTATAATTGTTACCTGATAACCGGTTAACTCATTAAAAGCATTGTATCGGGGTTGAATATCTACATTGTTACTTTCATAGGTATATTGCTGTGGTGTTGCCACACCCTGTTCCTGAATCCGAACCATAATTGTCGTGCTGTCCACATATACACTGTCCACCATGTTAAGTATCTCAAAAAATATTGTTGTATTCACATCCACATTCGGCTGATTCGGGTAGGGTGCCCATGCTGTGGTATAGGTCTCATATACAAAGGTTACGTGAAGTGTATAACTCTCCTCAGAATAATTTCCCGATTCATCAATAGCATATATTGTTACCGTTACATATTCATTGTTATCAAAATCTTCCGGCAGATCAAGGGTATAACGATAACCACCGCTTATCGGCTGATAAATTAAATAATCTCCACTTAAACTATATTCCCCATCATTTATCCCTGTATCTGACGTTATCTGGACAGTTACTGAGTCTCGAATTATTCCCGATGCCTCATCCGTAACATCAAATATTATATCATCATCTACTTCCATATCTACTCCTTCTGGAGTAGGATCATATGCCACAATAAAGGGGGGAGTTGAGTCCTCATATATGAAAAAATGCCAGGTATATGGCTCCATTGGTACTCCCTCTGTATTCTGGGCGGTTACTACTACATTTACAGAGTCTCCATAATCAAAAAATCCTACAGGAGGATCAAATGTAAAACGATAATCTGATCCCATTAGATAATAATTTACTTCTTCATCTTCATGATTAAATGTAATGTTATTGATATTTATCTCTACAGTTGTTGGTGCAACTGCAGCTGTATCCGGTTGTAATCTGAATCTTACCTGGACGTCAGTAGGGTTCGCGGTTCCATTTCCCGGTACCGGATTTATTAGTTCTATCGCAAATATCCTGATAGATACAAGCAGGGTAACTATTAACATAATTGCTTGAAAATTAGATATTTTCCTATTCATGAGTACCTCCATCATTTTTTAGACTCTACTAATCGTAAAATCATTTCCTGTCTATTATTGTCAATGTTTTTTACTGTTTTTTCTAACAACTGAAATTACCTTATTTACACTTCCTGACAACAGCCTGTAAATATTCCTCAATAAAAATTAAACCAAAATTATCTAACTTCCTTTCCCTATTTCTGGCATCCCCCGTTTTGAATATGATATTATCTCATAATATTCTTGTAAATAGAGATTTACTTGTTAATTTGTTTTTAAAATTATTCTCACCCGCAAGGGTTGAACAAGTGCGCTGATGCGTGTTCTGAATCAGAGGGGTGAAAGTCCTCTCCTTTTCAACGGAAAAAGCAAGTAGCTGAAAGTAACTGCGTCATCGAGAGGTGGGGTGGAGTAATGGAAGCTATTAGGCTTTGTTGTTCTTTCTTAAGGTTTAGAAAAGAGTTATCTAATTTATAATTATCTATAATTTATGATTTTGTATCTAAATTTGGGTACTTTAGTATAATATTGGAACAAATTTATAGTTCTAATACCTGGAAATAATATTTATCTGGGGATATGTATGATATATATTGTATTGTATATTATAATGATAATCAGGAAAAAGGAAGGTATAAGCTGGAAATTTTTGCGTGACGGTGATATTTCTTGACCAATATTTAGGGGAAATATTGAAGGATATATAATAAAGATAATGTAAAGGAGTAATTTTGACCTCAACTATATTTACTCATTGTGATTTTGATGGAGCTGCTTCAGCAGCCATCGTGAGTTACTGCCTGAAGACTGACCAGTTTCATTTTGCCACACCAAATAATATTTTTAAACAGGCAGTATCTGTGCATGATATCATCTGTGATCTGCCTTATATCAGTGGCTGCAGGCTCTGGTTTGATCATCATGCCACCAATATTCAGGAATTGAAAGATCGCGGATTGAACCCGGAAAATATTGAGGGGGCAAACCGGATCGCTCCCAGTGCTGCGCAAGTGGCTTATGATTTTTTTTTACCCACCCATGAATTACCGGATTATTTCAAAGATCTGGTGAAAGCCGCTAACATTGTGGATACCATGGATTATGATTCCATTGAAAGCTGGTTAGCTGCTACTCCCATGAATATTTTGAATGATACTATAAATATCAATAGTGAATCATATCCGGCGATGAGTTATCATCTTTCCTGGCTGACGCGTCAATTGCGTGATGAACCTTTGGAAGCTGTAGCTGCTTCTGATATAATCCAGAGCAGGTGGGCACAAAAACTGGTTACGCGGCAAAAAGATATTGAATTCATCGAGAAACTACATAGTTTTATCCCGGAAGATAAGGACAGGCAGATAGTAGTTATCGATTGCTCAAATCTTTCCTTTGCTCCTAAATTCAATAAAACCCTGGGATTGGTAATCCAGCCTACGGCGCAATATATCTTGCTGATAGCTAATGAAGTATCTTATGGCAGAAAGACCAATAATCTTAAAATTTCGGTAGCAAAGAATTTCCTTACCCCTTCTGATAAGCAGTTAGGTGTTTTTATGGAAGAGCTGAAACTCGGTGGTGGGCATGATAATGCGGCGGGAGGAGTGATCAGCTCAGGAAGCAAAAATGAACGGTTGCGGAAGCTGAAGGATTTCCAGCTTGATCTGCTGGATTATATTAATTCCTGAATTTAGTTACTCGATTTTCACGGTCGAGCAAGCCAGTCCCGATACATCGGGATGAACTTTACTCAGGGCAGGAGTTCTGAGCGACAGAGACTGATTTAAATCTGGATGAAGTAACTGCCCGTCCTCAAGCTATAATGTATAACTGCTTGGTAGGTATTGAGTTAAGACGGTATTTTCCGGATTGACTTAAGGTCGGATAGAGGCGGTATCCCCGAACTGATTAGTAATGATTTCTGACTGCCCTCAAGTCGATCCCATGGGTACATGATCTCAACTCGATAGCTGAATGAGATGGTATAACGGTCGTCCAGAAGTCTTGTCCGGAATACCGTTCAAAACTCCTGACTTAGCTGGGCATTTAAATCTATTAAACTAATGTTAATTACTTGTAAATATTGGATTCGTGTAGGCAGTAAAGCCTTTGGTGGTTAACAGGCTCATGCGGATATATCCATTTGCGGGTAGAGCAATATTAACAGGGCAGGCTAGCGGAAAACGGAACTCTTTACCAGTGTCCAGATCACCGCGATAGCAGTAAATAGTATCAATCTCACCAAATTCCGGAGTAGTCCGGGCATCATAATTTACGCTGCCATGCCGGAGTGGACAAGTTTCTCCCATTTGCCATTTATCTTCCAATTGATGAATATAAAAAGCAAGAAATGGTCCATTAGAAACTATCATCCTGCCAGTAGCGAGAGCTGGAAGAGGATCATTTGAAGTAGATTCAAAAATGGTCATCCATCTACCAAATATCTGTTTGTGGGTCTCCCAGAGAGTAACAAAAGGAAAACTGATCTGGCGCATGATATTGAAATTACCATGAGCGTCATTTCCGGCTGTAATGAATAATTTTTTGCCCTGCAGCAGATATTTAGTCCAGGTGAGGATATCCTTCTCAATCTTTTTGGGTTCATCGCTGTTTATCAACTGGAGTATATTAATATCACCCTGCTGATAATCTTCAAGAGACCAGCTACCTCTTCTTAGTGTGAGTTTTTGGGCAAGGGACACTTTTTCCAGAGGATGAGCGGCAATAAAGAGGTTCTCAGGGGTTTTATACATGGGAATTTCACATAAATTGTGCTGGGGTATATTTTTGCCCCACACTTCGGCACTATCACCATGACCATCAATAAATTCTTTCTGGTTCAATGCCAGTAGATGCACATTTTTGCCTTTATTGTTGCCAATAGAAACCTCTTCACCAGCAATAATGCGAACTTCTGAGCTATCCTTTTCATTACATTCCTTAAGCATATCATGCCATTTTGGTAAAGCAGGGTCATTTTTGGTGAAATCATCTATCGTGTCATCAAGATCATAAGAATGGTCTGTTACGCAGAACCAGCTTAGCCCCAAAGCTTTTGCCATTGTGACCGTAGAGCTTATATCCGCTCCAAACTCTACCTGATCGCTGGTGTAATCTGAGTGATAGTGAATATCTCCGGCATACCAATTCTCTGGAAGAGGCAAACCCTCTTTGGTCAGCCAGGTACAAAACGGCTTTTTGGATAAGCCAGGGAAATTATCATTTTTTATCATGAGTGGTTTATTTCTGCAAGTAAGTTCAAAATTTACATTGGTAAACACTACATTATTTGGTGTATAAGAAGATATATCAATGAAAAGCAGTCTGGAAAACCACTTGCTATTCACTTGAATATCCAGTTCAATAATTTCCTGCGAGCAAGTACCACATGTATCAAGAAGTTCCACGGTTATGCTTTGTAAATGAACTGGGTACTTGTCTGCATCCTTGATAATGATCGATAGAGGAAGAAAATCGGTTTTATCAAGTGCCAGCCGATGAGGGAGATCAGCGATAATTTCCGGTTGCCTGCGGTGATATAGAGGATAGAGCCAAGGCAGGTGATAATGCAGTTCAGCATATCCAATCGCCATCAAAGGCAGCAGCTCGAAATCAGGGATATATGGCATATCGCAAAAAAAAGACCTTCGCAGGGAAGGTCTTTAATTTATTGATAAATTTGTTTATGGCAGCCAGGCTGCATCAAATGTGCTGGTGGAAACCTTATCAGTTCCTAAAGCCCAGGGACCACGAGGCAGATAGTAAGATATTTTTGCTCCTACAACACCAAACTTTTCATTCGTGGTAGCAACCGCTGTGGAATCTGTTATAGAATAATCAAAAAAATATTCACCATCGGTCTTCTGCAAACTTCCTTCAGGAATATTGAGCATAGATACATCAAAAGCATAATAACCATTCTCAGGGTCATTAAAAAATTCCTGATCTTTCTGGGCAATCAATTGCAAATTATAGACTGCTTCGTCAATTTTCTTATGATTTTTACTGCTCATTGAAAGTGGAACAATTATTGTGAATGCAATACCCACAATCATGATTATCATTAATAATTCCACCAGTGAAAATTTCTTTTCAACCCTGATTTCATTTATTTCAGCCATGTTACCTCCAGGCAAATTTCTTTTCTGAATTTTAAATACATTTATACCGCTCAAAATGTCAATCAATTTCTCAAAATCAGTTTTATCTGAACTGCTGAAACTGTTCAATTCCCACCAGCCAAGACCATTATCAAGGTCTTCTGGCTGTTGCTTTGTTGTTAAAAAATCAGACCAAGGATGGTCTGGTTACGCAGCATAAAACTTTGGCTTAGTTGGTATATTCTCCCGCATCTACGCCCCACCTGTGAGTACACCGGCGGTGCACATCTGCTTAAATAGCTCCTTTACTGCTCAAAATTCTAATACAAAAATTTATCAACCGCGAAAACCGCTAATAGTACGCGAAAAATGTAAGAAAAGAAAATGAGAAACTCAGTTCAAAATTAAATGTATTACTATCTTATTTCGTGTTCTTCCATTCGCG
>JAVCCT010000324.1 GCA_030765325.1 Candidatus Stygibacter frigidus
TCTCCTCGCATCAGATTCCATAACCTTCGCATATTCTTCATACATTATCCTCCATAAAAAAATCCCGGGGAACCTGAATTCCTCGGGATTTTTGTTAAAACAAAAATTGTGGAATTCAGGCGTTTTTCTTTTCACGCTACTGATCCCACCAATATATTTTCTGCCTGTGGCAGCTTATTGATTTATTCTTAGTTTTGCTTTCTAAGTAGATCAGTTGCGTTTAGTTATTTCGCAATCTACCTGTAAAATTATTCATGAAATACTCCTTTAAATTTATTTGATTACAAATCTTCTAATTATCCAATTTCTGTCAAACAAAATATCCTAACCAGTTATCTGAGGACGGTCATTACCAACCCCATGTTAACTGTTTACCCCGTCCACTCCGTCGCACCTTCGCACTTTCGTTTACCCTCCATCACTCCACGATAATATCTATCACCCGCTGATGATCATTAATGATATCCCGCACTGTTATTTCCGTAGTCCCCGTTTCCACACCTCTGCGGATCACCAGGGTATGTGCTTCTGCATTTATCAATAATAGTTCCACTATTGATGGGTCATCCACCTCCCATTCATATTCTGGCTCAAAAGCAGCATTATAGGTTACTGCTTCCAGGACATGACTGGCTGAATCTGCTATTGTATATTCCTCAATACCGTAAGGCAGACCATTCTCGGGATCTATATTTACATATACTCCCGGTACTGTTCCATAAAATCCTGCACTATTGAAAGTTCCGCTGATTATACCGCTAATGCCGGTATTGGGATTAGCAATTACACTGATCTCTATTGTGTGATCTATATCTCCACGTTTGGGTGTGATATAATTTAGCCAGTAGAAGCTGTTCAGATAATCACTGATCTCCTTCTGGATAATTAATAAAGTTGCCGCTACCTCACTTACATTATTCAATACAAAAAATCCCTCATTACCTAACGCACTCAAAGCGTCTATATCTATATCACTACCAATTCCTAAAGTATAGATATGCTTGTTTCCCCGTTCATCCAATGCTTCCTGTAAAGTTGAGGAACCCTGAGTATCACTGCCATCTGTGATAATGATCAGATTACCTTTAATAAGATTTTCAGGATAATATACATCTTCCCAATGGTTCACACCTGTGATGACTGAGCCGTATAGATCAGTTGATGGATAACCCATCTGGATGGAATTAATTGCTCCCACCAGATCTGCCTGATTATTAGTGAAGTCTTCGATTAATTCCGCCTGCTCAGAAAACGTATATACACACATATATTGATTGCCCTGAAGATTCTCAACCAAGTCATAAGCTGCCAGTTTTATATCATCAAGCAGACTATCCATACTCGTACTGTTATCTATCATAAGCACAGTTTTATTGATTGTATTCAAATCCGTTCCCGTATAAATGTGCAATGCTGATTCCACTGCATCAATGTCTTCGCCATCTTCCAAAAACCTGAAATCTGATTCCACAAGTTCTGTATTGGCATTATCTGCTCTATCTGTTACTCTATATACCACATCAATATTGCAGGGCATCTCTGCTCTGATTAAATGATTATGAAGCTTATAACCTGGCGGGACTGGATCCGGTATCGTGATAAAATTCATTACTGGTCCCTGCCACGTCGTCCCATCTGAAAGCAGTGCATCGATCCGCCACTGATAAATTGTCTCATAAGTCAGATTATGAAAAATGTAAGTGGTATCCCTGATCTCACTTGCGATTAGATTAAGCCCGGTACCCTCACTTCCCCGATATAGATCATAACTCTCAGCGTCAATGCAGCTCCAGCTTAATACTGGGTCAATTTCAATAGAGGTTTCATTATCCCCGGGATGAATATCAGAAAATCTGTCTTTTGTCTCAAATTTATAAACCGGACTCAATAGCTCCTGATTGGACTGATAAGTCCCTTTGATCTGCCAGGAATATTCCTGTAGATAATTCAGACTATCTAATTCATAATTAGGCTCTTCTAATCCTACTGCCACTAATTCCAAAAGATATGCTGATGCACCCAGATAGATAGCATATTCATATTCCCCGGTTCTTATAGCTGTTTTACTTTTACTCTTTTCTATCTTCTTATGATCATTTCTCGATATACCATCAATAGACCATTCCAATAGCAGATTCGTCTCCTGATCATCTGCTGCATTTGCAGGAGATATCACTTCCCATTCTGGTTGTCTGGTGCTAAAGCTAAGTATAGGACTGGCAGCCAGTTCATTTACATAATTCCTCGCTTTCACCTGCCAGTAATATTCTGTATTATAAAAAAGATCACTTACCTGGGCATACTGCAGCTCAGTATTTTCCACCAGCATATCAAGACTGTCTGTATTTGTACCCAGATAGAGATCATAATATATCAAGGTAGGATCTTCACGAGTGACAATAGCTGTTTCAGCATTCTGCTCACCGTTATGAAATTTGTCTATGTCAGATCTGCTCATGCCCCAGTTTAATACCAGAGATAATGATAAACTGTCAGCTCCATTCTCCGGATAAAATTCTCCCCATTCCCCGTTTCTGGTAGAAAATGATAACAATGGACCATATTCCGGGATTTCTGCTCCATTAAATGCCACTACCTTCCAGTAATATGTTGTCCCTAATGCTAATACATCTATCACCTTTTCAGTTACAATTAAATTCTCTTCTATCATCTCCAGACTATCAGGATTGGTCCCAAAATATAACTGATAATAAGTGGCAAATTCGCAGCTCCAGTATAATGATATAAAAGGTTCTATCCCACTGGTTCCATCTACAGGATAAAAATCTGAAAAAGATGCTGCCCGCGGGGTATATTCCAATTTCTCCGTACAACTGCTTAAAGCCAGTAATCCTATGCCTAATATTAAAAAGAATAATATCTTAGCCCTCATTCTTGCTCCTTGATACAATAGTGGCTCACTTCTTTCCTTCCCATTATTTCTTTACTATTATACAATTATTTGTCAAGCAGTTATTAGTTTTATCGTAAATTTTTACCCGAATAACCCCTCTACTGGTCCCTTCAATAAGTTATTGAGTAAAGTCTTCCTGCCACAAAATATCATTATCAAAACCACGTTAGATTAATGCCAGCTAAGTCACCGAATGGTGTATAAATTTTCAATTCCTCTCAGTGATAGGTACATAGTTATTGCTCAGACAAGTCAGGAATTCTTCTGCACCCAGAGGAGGACTTCTGGACTACAGCATGTAATACCCAATCTTTACCAATATCTGCATCCACTCAGTCCACTACGTACTCCATAAATACGACTGCATGACTGAAAGACTAAACAAATTACAAACTCTTCTCTTATTCACTAATATTCTGTGTTCTCTGGTGCCCTCTGCGGTGAAAACTCTTTCATTACATTGTATCACATACCATCGCCTAATTTCTCTAAGATTCTCGCCTCTCGGCTCGACACATCGACACTTTCGATGTACTCCATATATATCACGATAATCGATAAACACAATAATCAAATAAAGGGGGGGGGGCATATCGCCCCCCGCTTTGTTATACAGACTCAATCGAGCTGTTCAGATCGCTCAAATCCAATCCACAAGCCGGCATACCTGCTGCTTCGATCAGATTGCCCACATTAGGAGCTTCAGTGCCCAAAAGGTCACTTGCCTCTCCTCCGAAAGTATCTACTGTCAAAGTTGATAGATCAAATGATGTGATTTTTGCGGCTGCATAGCAGGCTTTGATAAATAATGGGTAAGAAAAAACTTCCCATTCGGGTTCCCTGCCTTCCTGCTGGGTTGTATCCCAGGCATTCTGATAGGTTGCCATATCTGCCACAAAACCTTCTGCTGCTGCATCCCAGGTTCCACTAACCGCTTTTGCGATATTGCCAAACACCACATTCTGACTGGTGATCTCTGATGGATATACATAATCTCGGGATGCCATCACACGATAGCGTTCTTGATGGGTCATAAATATCAACCCGTCACAGTATCCCGAGAAATTGCTTATCCATCTTGCTGGTGTAAATCTCATGTCTTCTCCTTGGTTGATTACTGCTCTCTTTTGAAAATGTGCACTTTCTCTATTGATCACAGTAAATTTTAATTCACAAATTCCGAATTCGGTTTCCTTTCATAGTCCATGAATTATTCTGACGACAAAATACCACTAACATTAATTATAAGTCAAATACTTTATTTATCAATACGTTATGACATATATAAGTTGTCATACAAAGTCACATATTGTCATAAATAGGCATATAAATGCATAGAAAAAAAGATAATGTTTTTTTTTTATGGAAAGTAAAATGTGAAATCATGCTAAGCTGTATGAGCACATGAAAAGCTGCCAGTATTGAGATAAATTTATCCCAAAGGAAAACTTCCAAAAGCGCGAAAATAATTGCGAAAACAAAGCATCTTGATCTGACTGTTTAAACTGTTTAATTCTAACCAAATTATTACATTCCTATTAATATAATTGACAAAATCATCCAATTTTAGCACTATTGTCTCTGGGTATTAAATAATATATATATAAATAGTTTATGAATGTTGAGGGGCAATTAGTTTTCATAATTTACTGAATATTTGACGAGGAGGTGTCAAAGTGAAAAGCCTTAACTACATGACTGTGGAAGAAGTCATGCAAGAACTCGACATTACCCGGAGAACAGTGTACCGTTATTGTAAAAAAGGAATCCTCAAGTTTTCCAAACCAGCCAACAAAAAGCTCTACATCATCAAAGACAGCGTCAAAATTTTCCTCGATAATGGCTTACACAAATACCACCTGAAATCTGCAAACACCAACGAAGGAGGTCAAACTGAAAAATTGCGCACCTGAAAACCAGAAAGCTCACAAGGAGCTCGACATTACCCGGAGAACAGTGTACCGTTATTGTAAAAAAGGAATCCTCAAGTTTTCCAAACCAGCCAACAAAAAGCTTTACATCATCAAAGACAGCGTCAAAAGTTTCCTCGATAATGGCTTACACAAATACCACCTGAAATCTGCAAACACCAACGAAGGAGGTCAAACTGAAAAATTGCCCACCTGAAAACCAGAAAGCTCACAATAAGCTTTCATATATCAAATAACTCGCCAGACTGATCATTCATCCGGCGAGTTTGTTATTTATAGTAGATTAATCTTTCTAGATTTTGTTACATTACATTAAATCACCCCTTCACCCCTTCGCACTTTCACCCCTTCGTTAAAGTTTCCCTCATGTTTCATATTGTCACACCTTCGCACTTTCGCATCTTCACCACTTCGTTTATTCCACCTCTAGATTACATTATATTATTTTTAATCACACTATTGCGTTTGTTAGCTCTATAACTCATTCAATAACAATTATATACAAGTTATTTCTAATTACAGAAACAACTGTGAATGTTTTGTAAAAAGGCAACTTCTTCTTTATTCAATCTCTTTTCTTTTGTTCCTTCGTGAGCCCACAAATTTCGATATGAATTAAATCGCGAGATCCATTTTATCCGTTTAGCATTGCTACCAATTCCTTCTCCAATATCAATAGTAAATATATCACTGAAAGTTTGAAAGTCAGCAATACTATTTTGATTATAATCTTCAGGTCTTTTATTGAAGAATTTCTCAATTATACTTTTGTAATCATTAATACTAAACTGATCAGTCCAAGGAATATCATCAGAATTTATTCCTTCTTCTTTATATATCCTTTCTTTTTCTTTTTCTGCTCTATCTAAACAAGCTCGTTTTATGCTACCAATTTCGAGTTCCCAATTACTTTTAAATAGTAATTTAAGGTTACTTAAAATAGTTTTCTTCATGAACTTTTCAATTTCAACACCAAGTTTCCTTCCCTTATTTTGCAATTCTTCATCCTGCCTTTCCTTCCAATCAATCAGTTCTGGTGGATTATATTCGGGGAATCTAGTATTTATTATTGTTTGGAAAAATCTCAACCACTTGATATCAGCAGTCGATCCTAACAATGCAAGTTGCTTTTCGGCTTCATCTTTTGGTAAAACCCTTAACGTATCCATCAAATATGTTAAATATATTGAAATACAGTCAAAGCGTTCAGAATTAGTTGATCTTTTAGTTAAATTTATTCTAATAGTTTCATGTTTATTTAAGCTTCCAATTAATGAGATAAATGCGAATGAACCTCTATTAGATGTTATAAAGTATCTTTCCTTTGAAAAGATGTCATGATAGTTTGTTTCAACAAAGTCATAACATGAAATGATTAGTTCGGAAACACGTTTTTTTGCATTTCTCATTTCTTGATTATGATCAAGATTATTAATATCATAAAGACTTGCTAGCAAAGAGTCATCATCATATTTGTTGCCTTTCGCAGAAGGTAAAAGGTCCGAATTTGCAATTCCTGAAGCAAATGGTTTAAAAGATAACATCGATCTGTCTTCTCCCACTGATATTTTGTTAAGGAGTGGACTTGATTCAGAATAGGCTAAAACTTTAATTATAGATGATCTAAGAGCTTTTAATCTTGAATCGGCCCTTTCTGAATTCCAAAATAGATCTTCTTCTAGATCAAGTCTTAAACTTGGACTTACAGCTTTTTGATTCTGATTAATATCCATAAATATTTCAAGCTGTTTTATTGTATCTAATCCATTAAATGCGACTACAGGTATTGTATTGTTGTTTAAATATGCTGAATTTGCATACCCATATACACGGTGCTGACCATCGATAATGTATGCTATGCCATAAGCGTTGGGTATTTTTAATGTTCCTGTACAAGAATCAGTAAACTCATTTTTCGTATTCGCTTCGAATACAAATTTATTTTTTCTTAGATTGAAATTAACAATTATCGAATTCGGGAAATAACCACCATCATCAATAAATTTTGTGATTCCTTTCAGTCTTGATGGTACCAATAGTCTTTGATAAGTTGGAAATTCAGATTCGTTAGCTTTTGTTCTATGTAAGACAAATCCCATTTTTAATAATAATGAAGGTTGAATAGAAAACATATAATAATCCTGTTTTCCCATCTTTCCCTTAACTACTGGTAACTCAATCTTTGTTTTACTAATTTCTTCGTTTTTAAACACTAATCCTAAAAACTGAAAAAGCGCAGCTTTTTTATACTTGAGTATCAAACTGTCTATATATTTATAGGTATTATTATTATAGTAATATGCTTTAACACTCATTAATCTTTTCAAATCTTCGCTATTAAGATTGATCCTTAAATTTCTTGTAGCAAAAATGTATTTTATTTTCCTATTTCCTCCAAAACCCTGGTTCAACACTTTTCTAAATCCATCTAATCTTAACCTTAACAATTCAAATTCATCTTTAAAAGAAGGAGCTTTTTTCATATTATCACTTGATTTACATTCAACTAAAATGATTGAATCATCGTTAATTGCAATAACATCTATTTGTTTATTACAATTCTCTTCTTTTGAAAAAGGTAAAATAAAATTTTCATCATAGTTAAGTGCTCTATATCCAAGTTTGTAAAACTGGCACCAAACATCATCTTCAAATTGTTTTGAATGACTTTTTTTTATTTTAATTCTCGTTTTTGTTTTCAATGGTTTTCCATCAATTTCCCAACCCTTTGCTATGTAATCAGCAACTAATGAATGATCTATACTTAGATGCTGGAATTGACTTTTCTTTGCCTTAAAAAGTTTTCCTAATTTTGACTTATCGGAAACTATTTTTCCTTTTATCTCATCAATTTGGTATTGTTTTAAAAAGCCCATTGTTCCTCCTAATAATTTGTGATAATTAATTCATTTACTTTTATTCGTTTTGATTTACAACTTATATATCTAGTTGTTTCAATCTCATATTTATTCCAATTTCTATAAAGTTCTTGTAACATTGAAGTATTAGCATTAGAAATCATCACAAAGCAACCTTTCTGGTTAAGCTTTTCTGCGAATTCAGCAACCTCTGCTTGTTCTTTCTGTGGAAATTTATCTTTTGTGTAATGTTGAAAAAAAGAAGTTCCATTAATTGGGGGATAAGGAGGGTCAAGATATATAAAATCACCTCTCAATGTCTTATTCAATATCACTTTGAAAGATCCTTTGGATAAATGATTTCCCTTCAACTTTTCACTAATCTGAATTAGATATTTGTTTGAAGGTAATGCTGGTTTTCTTTTGCCAATTGGTACATTGTATTTACCTTGTTTATTTACTCTATAAATGCCATTAAATGAGGTGTGTATCAAGAAAATAAAACGGGCTGCTTGTTTCAATGATTTTTCTTCTAAATTTTCATTAAAACGCTCACGAACTTTGTAATAATATTGTTCATCTTTCTGGAAATTCGCATTATGCCTTTCTAAACATGTGGCAATTAGTATTGGTTCATTTTTTATCGCTCTATAACAATTCATTAAATCTTTATTTATATCACTTAAAAAACACTTTTTATAATCAGTTGCAAAGAAAAGGGAACCTGCTCCTAAAAATGGTTCAAAATACCTACCAACTTGGTCTGAAGGAGGTAAATATTTCAATAAGTCTTTTATTAAATTCTGTTTGCCACCAGCCCATCGCAAAAATGGTTTCATTTACCCTCTTTATATATTAATCAATTTTAATTTTATGTCATCAAAGTACTTCTTATTTTATATTGCCCTCTATGTTTCATGAGCAGATACCTACTCCGTTTTCTTAAATCCTATACTATGTTTCAAATATATCTAAGATATACTCTGTAGAATAAACATATTTAATCAATAAATATTTTGTCAATGAAAATAAAGAAAGAGCTAAGGTTTAGTAGTTTATTTTAATCGCTAAAGGTCTTATACACCGACACCTGCAAGTTAGGCACCTTTTCTTGAAACCCTTTTGTATTTTAAATAACAAATTAAAAGTATCATAATATTGTTATTAGCTGAAAATTTATTTTAAAAGCACAATTATATGCCTGTGATAATATATGAGCAATGCCATTAACAAAACGTGTTTTTCTATTAGCTAGTTTACCTCTATCACATTTAGATTTATCTATGATGCAATAAATATTCAAGGAATTTTATCGCATTAGAGAATTTTGAAACTATATCTGGCACTATTGGGGCAAGTTGAATAAAGTCATTTTTAATTTCATTAATTTTATCTTCTGATACATCAAGCCAATTTACACAATATGTATCAATAACCAAACCCTTTTTTAATGGAGGTTCATATTTAACCCAATAGTTCTGATTTATATCTAAATAGATAAAAGAAGCTGAAGGTGTCAAGAAAACACCTATCCAGTCTGACATTTCATGCCAAGAAGCGGCTTCATCAATTGCTTTACCTGCAAATATATTATTATCAGAACTTATAACCACGTCACCAAAGCTTGTTGCTCCTCGTAACGGTATTCCCCTTTTTATAGAAAGTGGGATTGCATATTTACATATTTGTCCATGTAAATCAATTACTTTTTGAATACTACTTTTTTCAGTGGAAGTGAATATTACTATTGTATCTGAGACTATCATAATATTAGTTTGTTTATTAGAAATTCCTCTCTCAAATCGTAATGACTTCTTTTTTATTGCTTTCACTAAATCTTCAAGGTCATCGATTGCATTATTTTTTCTTTGCCAAATCCCTTTCCACCCTAAAACATCAAGAAATGTGACAACTCCAACTTCTGATAAGTATGGATCTCTCATTAGTATGACTCCCAAATGCCTTTAGGGGATTCTATTTCACAAGTCTTAATCCAACTACTTAGTTGATCTAATGCTTCTTGAACTCCTTCATGTGATAATCCTTGTTCAGATGCTTGATCCCATAGAAAATCGAGATAACCAGGCAATGAATGTGGATAATTAACTAAATCATGTCTCAGATTTTCGTATAAATATGGTGATCCTGTTTTATCACAGTTACCATTAAGTGAAATATTTCCAATAAACCATCCTCCTTCATTTCGTGTAATTTTATATTTATCATCATGCCCCCACCTTCTTGTATAAATATTTAAATAAAACTCGTGATTCATTGTTATATCTTCAGGATCATTATTTGCTTTAGGGTCCTCAATAAAGGCTAATAAATCTTCTACTGGATGTATATGATCATAGAACTTAGGATTATCTGGTTTAAATCCTCTATTTTCGATCATTTTCTTATGATGTATTGGCTTTATTTCAGCGTGAAGTTCAATTGCTAAATCAACCATTTTCTTCCATAATATCTCGTGTTCTGCCTTTTCATTTTGCCACTTATTATCATTTAATAAGCCTTTAATTTCTTCCAATGTAGATCGTAATTCTTTGATTTTCTCTTCTTTTTCAATCTTATTCATTTTTTCCTCCATTTCATTAACTTAATCTCTATGTTTTCACATAATGACTAGAACATCATGCAATTTGTGGTTATATATCACAAATGCCGAGTGTATCACTCTTAGATTCAATAAGTATCTCATCATCATCAAAGAAGTCATCGTAATGTCCTGCAAAACTCATCATAATAGCACCTCACTTCACTCACAGTAAACAAACTTATCATCCATACATTAAAATATTACTACTCTTACAATAAATTTGTTCATTAATTATCTGTCAATAGGAATATATTTTTTGTCTCAATAAGAGTAAGAGACTTTTATGATATACACGAGTAGTAATGTTAATAACTCCATATAATCTGCTTCCATTTCATTAATATATTCCTTTTTCTCACCTACCGGTGTACACATTGACACGGTCGCCGGATACGGCTAATGTACTCCAAATCTAAGCTGCAGGAATTTATCAGCCACTTTCGGAGTACAGCGAGCGTCTCGCTGTGTGCGACACCAGTCGCATAAATCTACTACCCA
>JAVCCT010000214.1 GCA_030765325.1 Candidatus Stygibacter frigidus
AACTGCCCGTCCAGAAGTCTTGACGGAATACCGTTCAAAACTCCTGACTCAGGTTAGTTGAAATATATAAAGAGGTATTTGATGTTTAGAAAATTAATATTAGTATTTATTTTACTCCTTACAGTAATTTCACTTATAGCAGACCCCAAAATCTATATAGCCTTTCTATGGCACATGCACCAGCCTATATATTATCCAGGTGAAAATGCCCTGGAAACTGATAACGCCGGGCATTATGATTATTCGATAGAAGATATTCATAATCAGCGCTGGGGTCCCTATACCACCTGGCCATCTGATGCCGTATGGATGGGGATAAATGCCGGTTTAGAGCATTTTGGCTCCCAGGTGAGTTTCACGGGTTCTTTGATAGAAAATTTGAATACTTTGCAGGCTGGAGGAAACTGGAATTTCTCTGACTGGCAATCCGGCTGGAATGGTATTGCCGGTGAAACAACGAGTTTGGGAAATCCACGCTTGGATATGGTTTCCATTGGCTATTTTCATCCCCTGCTGGGATTGATAGATTACCGTGATATCAGAAGCCAGATTGCTATGCATCGTGATATTATTAATAGTACTATTAATGTGATCTCCTCTTCCAGAGGTATGTTCCCACCTGAGTGTGCCTTTTCTGAACGGATGATACCTGCCCTGGTGGATGAGGGAATTGAATGGGCTTTGATCGATAATATCCATTTTGAGAGAGTTACAAATAATTATCCCTATACTACCGGCAGTAATTTATATGAACCTAATCAGGCTGATGTATTGGAAGATGACCCCGGAGACTGGGTGCAATTAAACGGCTTATGGGCAGGATCACAGGTCTCTTTGCAATGGGCTCATCAACCGCACTGGGTAAAGTATATTGATCCAGAAACCGGTATAGAAAGCCAGATCATGGGTGTGCCGGCTTCCCGCTATCTGGGTAATGAAGATGGTAGAGGAGGATTTGGTGCTTTGCAGTATGATACTGTAATGAGCCAGTTTGAACCTTATAATACTGACGATGATCATCCTATATTAATAGTTCTGCATCATGATGGTGATAATTATGGTGGTGGAGCAAATTCCTATTATAATAATAATTTTAGCGCATTTGTAAGCTGGCTGGGCAGTAATTCCGATCGCTTTGAGTGCACTACTATTCAGGATTATCTGGATATGTTCCCTCCCGCTACGAATGATGTAGTTCATGTGGAGCCGGGAAGCTGGAGCGGTGCAGATAATGGAGATCCGGAATTCAAGAAATGGAATGGTGACCCTTATAGCGGATATAGTCCTGACCGCAATAGCTGGGGCATCATCACAGCAGCAAAAAATATTGTATTTAATGCCTTAGATAATAACCCCGCTGCTCAGCAGGTTCAAGACGCTTATCGCATGCTGCTTACGGGGGAAACAAGTTGCTACTGGGACTGGGACGGATCGCAGAATGGTATCTGGGACAGTCATCCTGCCCGGGCAGCTAATATGGCTGTGAATGCTTCCTTGCCCTATGTGAATGGCACAGCAGATACCACACCTCCCACTATCTATCTGCCGCAAAGAGAGCCATATAACCCGGGCGGAACTGAATGGAATATTTCCATGAGTCCTGACTTCACAATCTGGACTTATGTTTATGACCATAGCGGTCTGCAGGAAGTGGTTCTCAAATATCGTCTGGATAATGACGGCATAAATGATGATCTCACCACTGATAATGAGCTTTATGCTGGTGGTGCTGACGTTGGCAACTGGATAGCCATTGCCATGACAGGCGAAGATGAACTCTCTGAGACTGACCCTCAACCACTATATAAAGCCATGCATTATCAAGCCGAGATCAGTGGATTTAATGAAGCCCTGCTGGATTATTATGTGGAAGCTGCTGATAACGAAGGTAATGTGCAAAAAAGCGTTATCCAGCACGTATGGATAGGAGATGGTACTGGCGGTGGTCAAGGTGGTTATGGTGATGTGAGCTGGCTGCCACTAAATCCCGCAATGGAAGATTCCATTATTATTACCGTAGCAAATACCAGCCTCGGCGCAGCCTTACACTGGGGCGTAAATGGCTTTAATCTGCCGGCGGAAATTTACTGGCCAGATGGTTCAGCACTTTACAATAATATAGGACCTTCACTGGATACACCAATGATTGGACCAGATGAAAATGGTGATCTTACTCTCGTATTAGGACCCTTTGATTCGCCCGTTCAGCAGGTGAATGAACTTAATTTTGTAATTCACTATTATGATGGAAGCTGGGATAATAATAATGGTAATGATTACACAATAGCCATTTCTGGTGGTGGAGGTAGCAGTTTTGTGATTGATGGACAGTTAGATGCTGGTGTGCAATTGCTGGCAGCTAATGATGAACTGGAATTATATGCAGATTTTTCGCAGACTGAGCTTTATGTGGCAGCAACTTCTGCTATGGAATCAGGAGAAGATATATTTATTTTTATAGCTGATAATCCCGGCAATATGGTTTCTGCCCCCTGGGCAAAAAATGGACAAGTCGCTGACTGGGACGTATTCCTGGCTGGAGAAAGTACTAATGGCTGGAACGGCTGGTTTGACCAGACAGCATCTTCCCAATCCCAACAGGGAGATATGCTGGAAGGTGTGATCAATCTTAGCCAGTGGAATAATCCTCAATCCCTTTACCTCTGCGTAGCTGGTTATCAAACCCAGAATGGAGGAAGTTTGCAGCTGCAGGCACCTGCTGGCGATGGTAATGGCAATATTGAAAGCGCTGAATATATAAATTATGAATTCACAGCATCTCCTGATTATGGTGATATAGATGGCAATGGGATAGTAGAAAGCTATGATGCAGCTCTGGTTCTGCAATATTATGTGGGAATGATCAGCGATTGGGAACCCTGGCAACTAATTGCTGCAGACGTGGATGGCAATAGCCTTGCTGAAGCCTATGATGCTTCTCTGATCCTGCGATATAGCTTAGAGATGATAGACCATTTCCCTGTGGAGGAATGATATGCGGGATCTACTGGAATATCCTTCCTGTAAACTATATGATAATGGCAGATTTCGACTGCCCAATATAGTCAGAAAACAATTTGAAAGCTGGCGAGTGAAGCAGCTTATTTTGATTCCCGCTGAGAATGATAAACTCAAATTGATACCCGCAAGCTGGTGGGAAAGAATGAAAACCGAAGAAAAAAAACAGGTACCAATTGATTTCCCGGTGCGACCTCAATCTCTATCAGTAACCCTATTGGAACTACATCAAGATTTGATAAAATTTCTGGGAACTACCGAATTTCTCCATTTTGAAGCAAAGGAAAAATACTATCTGCTCTGGAATGATACAGGCTATGATCACGAAAATGAAATCATGCGAGAGCAGATCTATATTATGTATCATGGAGTAAAAAAGTAACAAATCCAAGCCAGCCCCCAAAAAAGCAATCCACCAAAAGTTAGACATGCCTAACATTTTTCTTGACAGGTGAGCTTTATCTATTAAATTAGCTTACAAAGAACTGGAGGATAGCAATGGATTTTGGCAGACGTTTGCGAAAGCATAGAGGGTGCCGTAAATTGCAGAAGCTAAAAAAGCATCTGCATGATGGTGAATCTTATAGGATCACTGGCTACCGGGGATTGAATTGCTCATTTCGCAAGAAACTGCTAAACCTTGGTCTAATGAGGGGTGAAGACTTCAAAGTGATGGGCAGAGCCCCCATGGGTGACCCTATTGAGATCAAGATCAATGGCTATAGACTATCCATCCGGGCAGATGAAGCAGATGAACTTATCCTCGAAAAATTAGAAGATGTCAAATAATTTGACCATTGGTATTGTAGGAAATCCTAATAGCGGAAAAACAACTGTATTTAATGCCCTCACAAAATCAAGACAGGTAGTAGGAAACTGGCCCGGAGTAACTGTTGAGCTCAAGGAAGGATATTATCACCATGGTGAACATCAGGTAAAAGTCATTGATCTACCCGGTATATACTCTCTGTCTGCCACTTCAGAAGATGAACGAGTAGCACGCGACTATATCTTATCTCACCAGGCAGATATGATAATTCAGGTAGTTGATGCCTCCAATCTGCAAAGAAATCTCTATCTTGCCACCCAGATTCTGGAAATGCAGGTGCCCCTGGTGATCGTTTTAAATATGATGGACATTCTGGAAGCCAATAAACAGCATCTGGAATTGAAGCATTTTCAAGAGCATCTTGATTGTCCTGTAATTGAATTAGTTGCCAGTAAAAATAAAGGAATAGATAATCTATTAAACCAGATAGAACTCACTGCTCAATCACGCAAAATTTCCACTACAAAAGTAAATTATGACAGTATTGTAGAAATGGCAGTTAAGGAACTGCTGCCTCTCACGAATCCTTATGCAGACAAGTATCAGGTTTCAAACCGCTGGCTGGCTCTCCGCTCCCTTGAAGATGAACAAATCGCTAATAAATATACTGAACATGATCTGGATAAGCAGATCGCTGAACAGGTTCAACGCATAGAACACCACACTGGTGACCCCATTGATGTGGTAATGGCAGATGGCAGGCATGGATTTGTGAAAGGACTGGTGCGTGACACTCTGCACCGCAAATCCACAAATCTGCGTGATCTCACTGATACTATTGATAAATTTGTCCTTAATCGCTATCTGGGTATCCCATTTTTTCTCATTGTGATGATGATGGTTTTTTATCTGACCATGAATGTAGGTGCTCCCTTTATTGATTTCTTTGATAAATTTATGGGTACGATATTCGTTGATGGGTTCAGGCATATTCTGGAAGCCCTTTCTTTTCCTAACTGGCTGATCGCTATCCTTGCTGATGGTCTAGGCGGTGGTGTTCAGACGGTTTCCACTTTTATCCCACCCATCTTCTTTATATTTTTAGCACTATCGATCCTGGAAGATTCCGGCTATATGTCCCGCGCAGCCTTTGTAATGGATAAATTCATGTTAACCATTGGCTTACCAGGTAAGGCATTTATTCCCATGCTGGTGGGTTTTGGCTGCAATGTGCCGGCTATCATGGCTACGCGTACCCTGGAAAACAACCGTGACCGCATTCTAACTATCATTATGAATCCCTTTATGTCCTGCGGTGCCAGACTTCCCGTATATTCCATCTTCATAGCAGCATTCTTTTCTCAAAAAGCAGGATTAGCCTTATTCTCCATCTATCTCACAGGCGTGATATTAGCCATACTCTCTGGTTTGTTATTCAAATCTACTATCCTAAAAGGTGAAATTTCCACTTTCGTGATGGAATTACCTCCCTATCATATCCCCACTATCAACGGCATCATGATGCACACCTGGCTGAGATTAAAATCTTTTATCATTCGTGCCGGTCAGGTGATCATTATCATTGTGCTGGTGCTCAGTTTCCTTAATTCCATCGGGACTGACGGTTCATTTGGCAATCAGAATTCAGATAAATCTTTGATCACTTATTTTGCCAGACAAGTTACTCCAGTATTCAAACCGATGGGTATTCAGAACGATAATTATCCCGCCACAGTAGGACTAATTTCAGGGATATTTGCCAAGGAAGCTGTAATTGGTTCAATGGCAGCATTATATGGTCAGCAAGAAGAAGAAAATCAAACAGAAGAATTTGATTTCTGGCAGGGCATAGCCGATGCTTTTATCTCCATTCCAGCAGGATTTGGCATCATCAAGGAAGAATCGGTCAATCAAGATAAAAATGAACTGATAGGCTTAGTGCAAAAGGGATTTAAGGGTGATAAGATTGCTGGATTTGCCTTTTTGCTATTTGTGCTCATCTATGCTCCCTGCGTGGCAGTGATCGGGGTGATCTACCGTGAAACAAACCTGGGCTGGGCAGCTTTTGTAGTTACATATCTCACAATGCTTGCCTGGATAATAGCAACTCTGTTTTATCAGATAAACACCTTCATGCTGCATCCTGCCAGTTCAAGTATGTGGATAGCTATCTCTATCGCAGCATTTATGATCTTCTATATAGCATTAAAACTAAAACCTTCTAAATTCCTTAAAAAAACCGTTTAATCTTCCACCGGAAAAGAATCTATCATACCCAATGCATACCTTTGGATCAATGAAGCATCATAGGCTTCTATATAGCTATTTCCATCAACATCTGCTCTTCCCTTCTGCCAGATTTCCCAGGGCAGCGGAGCTCCCACAGGATTCATACCTACATAGTATTGTAGAATATTAGCCGCATCAAAAGCATCTATAAATTCATCGCTTGTGATATCTCCATAAGCTCCATTTCGCAAGAGCAACATCGAATTATAAACATTTAATCTACCACCAGTTACAGTAGCTCCTTCCAGATCAGGTAAAGGGTCTACTCCCGCAAATATCACATCACGAATGATCAATGCCAGTTCCCCAGGCTCATCTTCATATTCCCTCAATGTTACAGCAGGCAAAACTGACATCAGATAACCCACAGCTCCACACACCTGAGGAGTTGCCATGGAAGTTCCCGTCTTATAACTGTAACCTGCCGTATTGGTATCAGTGGAATAAACCGAGGTCCCTGGTGCTCCCAAATCAATTGTCACCAGTCCATAACCCGCTGATGAGTATTTCTGATCATCGTCATTTGTATTAGTAACGGCTATCATCCACTCACTCTCGCACGCAGTGGGCACATCGCCAACCTCATCAATATTCCAATTGACATTTGCCGTAGCTCCAGCACTCAAAATTCCCACCATACCCAAGCTGTCATACATAGCACTCCAGATAGGAAAATCTTCCGGCTGACCCTGATTTACACCAAAAGAAGAATTAGTAGCCACCACATAAGCTCCTTCAGCCCCATTTGTTTCATTATACCTGCTGCGCATTTCCAGCACATAACCATAAGCTTCCACCACAGTGGCTTCCGAAGATGAAGATCCCGCTACAGGCATCACTTTTGCCTGCCAGTTAACTCCACTCACGCCAATACCATTATTACCAATAGCTGCTGCAATACCACTCACGTGTGTACCATGCGATCCTATACCAGGATTGCCATTATGATCATAAGCATTCCAGCCGTCATAATCATCTATATAGCCATTACCATCATCATCAATTCCATTATTGGGTATTTCCAGTTCATTTTTATAGAAATTCAAGTCTGGATGGGTTAGATATGTCCCATTATCCACGATTGCCAGCACAACAGTCTCTCCATTTGCCATTATCCCGCCCGGCTCAATATCCCAGGCTGAAGGAGTGTCAATATCAGCATCAGTCACTCCTCCGGTTTGTCCCGTGTTATGATGACACCACTGTTGATCAAAAAATTCATCATCAGGAATTGTCTCCCGCAATTCAAGTTTATGATTAAACTGAGCAAATTTTACTTCAGAATATTCTTTTAATCTTACAATTGCCTCTTTTTCGCTGATATTATTATCAAGAGCGCATAACCAGATTGAAAGCCGACTGGAAAGCTGATGAACGATAGTAAGTTCTTCCAGTTTAAATATCTCTGCCTGACGACTATCACGGGTATCTTTAGTGAATTGCACCATGATCTGTCCAGGAACATATTCCTCTGCTGATAATGCCAGAAATATGATCATCAACACTACGATTATGCATATCTTTTTCATTCTAACTCCCAATAATTCTTTGAATTTATTTGATGACTAAAATTAACAATACCCCCAAAATTTATCAAGGATTATATATTTTCCTAAATTTATATCTACCCCATTACCCACCCATAAACCAATCAATCAATAAATCAATTAAGTCTGATTTTCACCATTATTTATCAATAATTTAGGTTTAATAGTATCTTAGTGTTGTTCGTTTGTTAGATGCTAAAAAAGGAAGAAGATTTATCCCACGAATAGCCTTCGCAGGCTTACCGCTCATCAAAACTATCGAATTATACTGTAAAAGGAATCATTTAAATATTTTTTTTTTTTTTTTTGTGATATTATTTGAGTTGACAGAGAAAGGGTTTTTCAATTGCATGCCAAGTGTATAAATTAGAGAAAGATAGAACTTGGAAATTAAACTACTAATATTCGGAGGACATTTTGGATATACGGAAATTGAGCATTAATGATTATGACTCCTTTCGTAGTCTCAGGCAATGCCACTTAGAAACTGATCCTCAATCAGTGAGCACATCCGCAAAGGATTGGCGATCTGCGCCAAGAGAAAAGATTGAAGCATTACTGATCTATAATGGCATGAGAACCGACGATTTCATCTTAGGAGCTTTTTCAGATGAAAAACTCTTGGGAATGATTGGTTTCAAAAGGGAAACAAGAAAACCTTCAACCATGCACAAGGGAATGTTTTGGGGATTTTTTGTCCGTCCAGAACGTCGAAACAAAGGCATTGGCAAGGCTTTAGTCGAGAAATGGATATTCCGGCTGACGGGAGCATAGCGTCCGCTCTAACAGAGCCACGTCTCCGCAAAAATTGAGCCACCTCTTCGGTGTAGAGAGCCACATATCAAATTGTATTTCTAAACACAGAATCTATTGA
>JAVCCT010000196.1 GCA_030765325.1 Candidatus Stygibacter frigidus
ATAACCATCACTACAGCAAAGCGATTATTACGCGTGATCACGGAATTCGGATTGCGCAGAAGTGCCTTCAGAAACTTGAAAATAAACACATAGCAAAGATAAATACCTAATGCAATTCCCAGAATATAAAGTATTGCTTTCATCACTTTTTGACCGGTAGTTACCACCAGTCCTGCATCTTCATACATGCTGTTGATCTTCTCTAATGCCAGTTTCTGCTGATAGGCAGCACCTTCTGCTGGTGTCATTGCCCCCACAACCACATTCTGCAAAGCCGGACGCATAGCATCCCAGACAGCACGCATTTCAGGGATCATGGGCATAGGCACACCCACTTCTAACTGTCTGGCAGATACCTTCAAAACCTTATCTTCTGTAAATAGAGGATCTGTCTGCAATGTTTTCAAAGATGGAAACGATTTATGCTGAACGGCAAAACGCTTCTGAGCATTTTCAGAAGTCAGATATTGAAGCAGTTTTACTGCAGCATCCAGTTTTTCGCCCTTAGCCCGTGAACTTATTGAGTAACCAGTTACTGATTTCATAGGCTTACAATACTCACCGGTTTTTTCTATTATCGGCAAAGTAGCCAGTTGAAAATCTACTTTATCAGACTTAATATAATCATTCCAGCTCCAGTCCCCATTGATCAGCATAGCTGCTCTGCCCTGCTTAAATTTATTATCTGCGATATTATAATCACATTCTTCGGGTATAATTTTGAATTTATTTCGCATATCCACGATTAGCTGAAAAGCGTCTATTGCTGCCTGACTGTCTAATTGCGGTACATTATTTTTATCAAATACCTCTCCCCCGTATCCACCAAAAAATGGTACATACCAGAAAGGTTCATTATAGTTCCACACCAGTCCCCACTGATCGATCGTCCCATTTCCATCCAGATCACGGGTCAGCTTTTCACCATATTCAATCAATTCTGCCAGAGTCTCAGGCGGTCGCTCAATTCCCACTTCTCTGAATAATTCCATGTTACAGCACAGAGAAAGGTGATTGCCCAGCCTGTCCGCCAGCATATAAATGTGACCTTGATATAAAGGCTTTGCCAAGTCTACAAATTTATCAAGAAATTCAGGATCAAGTATATCTTCCAGAGGTGCAATAATGCTCTCATCATTACTGTCAGATAGCTTCATCACTTCAAAGGCACCCAGATTGTCTGAAGGTCCATAAACCAGCTCTGGTGCTGTATTAGTAAATGCTGCCACAGTCTGAAAACCTGTCCGTAATTCCTCAGTTCCTTTATGAAGCGCATTTATTTCGATATCGGGATTTGCAGCTTCAAATTCTGCTATCAATTCCTTTAATAATGGCTCTTTGCTGGGCTCCATTTGATGCCAAAGGCTTATCTGCAAAGGCTCTGAACCCAATAGGATCACTGGTAATAAGAAAATTAAAATTATTAACAAAAATATCTTTTTCAATGTTTCCCTCTTAATTCTTTTTTCTCTTTTTCTACAAACCTACTTAATCAAAAAAGTTAACCTGAAATGTCAATAACTTTATAGTTTCTTTATTAAATATTCGCATAGTTAAGCTTATTTCTCCTCTCAAATCTTTATCTAAATAGGAGTAATCCCTTGCAAAATTTTGCTTAATAAACCTGAGACTACTCCGGCGACATTCGTACACTTAGATATTATATAGTATATTAATATATGTATGTATATTTATGATTTCAATAAAAAGCTTGCCAGATTTAAAGGATTATCCCCTTGGCAGGATGAGTATTTCGTAATTACATTCGTCATGAATATAATCTTTATTAAGTTCGTAACTTCTATTATATGACTATATTTTCAATATCTCTATTATAATCTCAATAACTCATTGAAATATAATTTTATACGCCATGTACATGCGTTTCTTACGTTATCTACTATATTTCCTGTTTGTTCCCTGTGACTTTGAAATTATTATGAACAATAACTGTAACATTAGTTTTGATTAGATATAACTGTTTTTGGTATATTGATCAATTCACTTTTCCCCAGCTTTATGACACATTCATCAATTAGATTTTTACCACTTTTTTTCAATCCGGAACTACTAATTAAATTATTTTTATAATATTACTGCTATGATTTCTTGACATGATAACAGGTGTCAGAAAAAAAAAGTAAAAATATTGAAGAAGGGATATAGATGAAACAAAAAGTTAAAAGAGTGATAATTTGGGTTATTATAATTATATTCGCCGGGTTTCTAAGCTGGCGTGTCCTGGAATTAGTCCGCCCTGATGATAGCAATTCACGTGGTGGTTATGGTGGTGCACTGGCAGTAGAAACGGAACAGGTACACAGGGGTACTATCCGTGAGGTTAGAGAGTTTTCAGGTACTGTACGTCCCGAGTATCAATACATAATTACTGCCAAAGTTTCCGGAAGACTGGAGAAATTATCCCGGCGGGAAGGGGACTTTGTGGAAGCGAATGAGGTCATTGGCAACATTGACGATGTGGAATATCAACTTGCTTTACTGGATGCTCAGGCGAACCTGGCTGATGCAGAAAGTAAAAAGTTTGTTATGGAACAGGAATTTAACAGATCACAGGCACTTTATGATAAAGAATATATAACTCAGAGTGAGTTTGAGTTATCACAATCAGCTTATAATTCCGCCCTGGCAAAGGTGAAACAGGCAGAATCAGCGCAGAGGATGGCAGATCTCAAGCTGGAATATACTAATCTGCGATCTTCCAGAGCAGGGTTTGTCGCTGAACGTTTCTTTGATGAAGGCACTCAGCTTACGATCAATTCCCCGGTAATCTCAATAGTCGGGATTGATAAGGTTCTTATAAAATCTTCTCTGGTGGAAAATATATATGGTCGCATCACTATCGGTCAGAAGGCAACTCTTGTCACTGATGCCTATCCCACAGAAGTATTTACCGGAGCAGTTTCTCTGATTGCACCAGTTTTAAATGAACAATCACGCATGGCGGAGATGGAAATTGAAGTAAATAATGAAAATCATAAACTCAAGCCCGGAATGTTCTGCAAGATAAAGCTCATCCTTTCTGAAAGCGAAAATGCCCAGATTGTTCCCAATAAAGCTATTATTAAGGAAAATGGTGAAAGTGGGATATTTGTTGAAGATAATAATGTAGCAAGATACATTCCTGTGGAAACCGGCATTTCTGATGAGCAAAATACAGAAATAGTCAAACCTGAAATAGATAAACCGGTTATCACTCTCGGGCAATTTCAGTTAAAAGACGGCAGCAAAGTTAATCCAGTTTCCAAATAACTGCTTAAGGACAAAAAATGAGCATAGCCAAAGGACCCGTAGAAAGACCCGTCTTAACTTTCATTATATTCTTTATTATTGTTATTTTAGGACTGGTGGCATTCAGCCGATTGCCCATCGACCTGATGCCGGAAATCACTAATCCCACCTTATCGATTTCTACCAACTATGCCAATGTGGGACCTCGGGAAATTGAAGACCAGATCACGCGTCCTATCGAAGAAGCAATAGCAGCAGTACAGGGTGTGCAGGAAATAACCTCAACTTCCTCCGAAGGCAGAAGCAATGTGCGTCTTTCATTTAAATGGGGAACTGATCTGGATGTGGCGTCTAACGATCTGCGTGATCGTATCGACCGCATATTATCAAGATTACCCGATGATGTGGATAGACCTTCGATCAGAAAATTTGATCTTTCAGCTTTCCCGGTTCTGGTTCTGGGTATATCCAGCAATATGCGCCCCATTGATCTGCGTCAGTTAGTGGAAGACCAATTGAAATACCGCCTGGAAAGGATACCAGGTGTCGCCTCGGTGGATATACGGGGAGGTTTGAGTCGAGAAATACACATCTTTCCTTCCGCTCAAAAACTGGAAGCATATTCACTTTCTATTGATAACATCTTATCTGCATTACGTAATGAAAATAGAAATATTCCGGCAGGTGTTTTCCCGCAAAATGAACATGATATTCTGCTCCGTACCCAGGGAGAATTTTCATCATTGCAGGAAATCAGAAATACTGTAATTGCCACCCGAAACAACCAGCCCATTCTCATTTCTGATATTGCCGAAGTGGAAGATAGTCATGAAGAGATAACTTCTATAAACCGTATTAATCTTGAACCTGGATTGCGACTTTCTATTAGTAAACAATCCGGTGCTAATACCGTTAAAATCGCTGATGCTATTAATAGAGAACTGATAAAAATCCGCCGTGATTATCCAAACATCCAGATTATATCTTTAATTGATTCTTCTAAATATATCAAGAATTCCATCAATAATATGGGTTATTCCATTTTGATAGGTGGATTACTGGCAATTATTATTCTATTCCTCTTCCTGCGCAATGTCACCAGCACAGCCATTATCACCACTGCTATTCCAGTTTCCATTATTGCCACTTTCGGTCTTTTATATTTCAATGGTTTGACTCTTAACATTATGACTTTTGGAGGACTGGCGCTGGGAATTGGAATGCTGATGGATAGCTCCATTGTGGTGCTGGAAAACATATTCCGACACACTGAGGAAGGATTTACCAGCAAAGAAAGTGCACTTATGGGTACTGAGGAAGTATGGACTGCCATCGTGGCTAGTGTATTAACCACTATCGTGGTATTTTTGCCGGTAGTATTCGTGCGTGGTATGTCCGGAATAATGTTTCAGCAGATGGCTATTGTGGTCAGTTTTTCGCTCCTGTGTTCTTTGATAGTATCTCTCACTTTAGTACCGATGCTATCCTCCCAATTTTTAAAAACGAGAGCTGCCAGAGCCAATAGCTGGCAGGATAAGATTTTCCGCCGCAGCGAAAACATATTTTTAACTATTGAAAGCAAATATGGCAATATACTTCGCTGGGCACTTGATCATCGCAAAACGGTGATTTTTACTGTAATTACCCTCTTTGCTCTGGCTGTTATTCTTGTGCGATTTATCGGAGTGGAATTAATGCCGGAAACTGATGAAGGTGAAGTACGGGTAAGCGTTGAAACTGCTTTGGGAACAAAACTTGCAGTTATGGATACTCTTACTGCTCAGGTAGAAGGAATAATTAAAGATAATGTACCAGAAATGGTCTCATTATTATCCAGAATTGGTGGCTCAGGTTGGCGTGGCTCAGGTGGAAATAGTTCTTCAATTCAGGTTATATTAACCAGTAAAAGCCAAAGAAGTAGAAGCAGCAGGCAAATAGCAGATGAATTGAGAGCTGCCTTACAGAATATTCCAGGTGCCAGGATAACTACTCGACCTGCAGGTGGATTATGGATTATGAGAATGGGCAGTTCTGATGATGGTATCAGTCTGGAAGTTCGTGGACATGATCTGGAAATTGCAAATAAGCTTGCTATAGATGTTGAGAATATCGTTAAATCCATTGATGGTATCACAGATACCAGGATCAGCCGGGAAGAAGGAATGCCTGAGCAGGTGATCAGAGTAGATAGACAAAAAGCTGCTGATCTGGGATTATCTATTTCAGATATTGGTGATATCCTGCAAACTGCTGTCAGCGGATCACAGGTTTCCTATTTTCGTCAAGGTGGTAAGCAATACCGGATATTTATCCGTCTGCCGGAAGAAGACCGCAATAGCCTTGATAAGATTCTTGATCTGATGGTTCTTAATAACCGCAATGAACCGGTTATTCTCAGAAATGTAGTCACAACAGAAGCCCAGGAAGGACCTAAACTGCTGGAACGAAAAGATCAGGAAAGAGTGATCTATGTAACAGCAAATTTCACTGACCGTGATATGGGTTCCATCATCACAGATATCAGAAATAGATTACCGGAAGTGGCTGTTCCCAAAGATTTCTCAATCGTGATGGGTGGTGATTATGAAGAACAACAGAAATCTTTCCGGGAATTGATATTTGGCTTCATCCTGGCGGTAGTATTAGTCTATCTGGTAATGGCAGGGCAATTTGAATCTTTCCGAGACCCCTTTGTTATCCTCTTTTCTATCCCTATGGCACTCGTGGGTATTGTCATCACTATGTTGCTCACAAAAACTGTATTCAGTATCCAAGCCTTGATAGGATGCATCATGCTGGCAGGGATCGTGGTAAATAATGCCATCCTCCTGGTTGATTACACAAATCGCCTCCGCCGCACTAAAGGACTGAAACTCATAGAAGCAATCGTAGCTGCCGGCTCTAGACGCCTGAGACCCATCCTGATGACAACCTTTACCACATCATTAGGACTTCTCCCCTTATCCTTGGGATTAGGCGAAGGCGGAGAAACCCAGGCTCCCATGGCACGAGTAGTAATAGGAGGATTGCTAAGCTCCACCATGATCACTCTCGTACTCGTCCCAGTGATCTACAGTATCTTTGAAAAGACCAAAAAAAATCGACCCCATTGAAATTTAAACGTCATCTCGCGATTAAATTTTGCATCACATTCTTTCGAGTCAATTCGTGGTTTTCGTGGTTAATAAATTCTTACATTACATTTTCAGTGTTTTACAGTGCCTTCAGTGGTTATAAATAACTGATATTTCCGACTTGCTGTAAATAACGCAATATATGCAATTATCTCTTGCTGGTAAATTCATCGATTTCATAATGTCTTATTTCACAACGAGATGCGCCATTAGGCAATTTCCCTTTTTGCATGTTTAGCTGCTTCAGAAAACTTATCGCGATAAAACCTCTTTCCACTAAAACAGTTTAAACATGATCGTTTTCGGATGAAATTCTCTTAAATCTGGGTTTCCTCGCATCTAACCGCTCAAAATTATCATTTAATTACCTATATAACCATATAATATAATACTATACACATATCAAATAAATTGTGACCATTATGTGACCGCTTATTTGCATGATTAATATAACTTTAACCTGTACAGGTCACTGTTTTCCTGCTTTTTCAAATATATATACCCTTTTTTTTACTTTTGATTTAACCTCTAACCAGAAAAATACCATCGGATATGTTAAA